>NZ_DASVOB010000735.1:0-4725 GCF_036383575.1 Mucilaginibacter sp. | reverse complement strand
TCGGCAGTATGAGTCTTAAGTTTTAAACAGAAAAAGGGGGCGTTAACGCCCCCTTTTTCTGTTTAAAACTTAAGACTCATACTGCCGATAAACCTGGCAGGTGTCTGTGGTGTTAATCTTACTGACCATGCTTTTTCACTGGTCAGGTTATCAACCTTAAAGCTGATGCGGTATTTAGGCTGATCATAAAACAGCGTTGCATCAAGCAGTGTGTATGATGGAATGATGATCTTAGTAAGTGTGGTGTTGGTTTGGTACGAAGCATTACCATAGTTACCGCCAAAACCGGCACCTAAGCCTCTCAGGTTACCTGTAGGGATACGATAACTAACCCAGAAGTTTACGGTATGCGGCGAGCCTGACAAACCCGGACGCAGGCCCACTGTTGTTGAATCGCCTTTGGTAACCTTGCTGTCGTTATAAGCATAACCGGCCACAATGTTAAGGCCTGCAAATGGGTTAGCGGTAAGGTCAACCTCAACACCACGGCTGCGCTGGTTGCCATCCTGTACAGAATAGTTTACCGGATCGGCCGGATCGGGCCTGATGATATCTTTTACTTCAATGTCGTAGTAACTGATAGTACCGGTAAGCCTGTGGTCAAACACATCACCCTTTAAACCAAATTCAAGCTGGTTGGCATGCTCTGGTTTAAAACTGCTGCCATCTTTAAACACGCCGCTTTTGTTGAAAAAGCCATTCATGTAGTTACCAAACAATGATAATTTATCTTTAAACAGCTCATAAACCACGCCCAGTTTAGGTGAGAAAGCGGTTTGACCATACGGGCCTGTTTGTACACCATTGGCACCAAGGCCACCGGCGGTTACCCCTGTTGCAATATTATATACACCGCCGTATTGATAGCGATCGGCACGTAAGCTGGCCATTACCAATAATTGATCGGTAACATTAAATACGTCTGATATGTACGCCGCGTAAGTATTATCACCATTGTTTTCTTTTCGCAATGTTCCTTTGCTGGTCAATGAGTCGATCTTAAAGCGGCTAATACGATAAGTAGATGGAACGTTGATAAAATCAATTGCCGGCAGGTTAACGGTTACCCTGTCAAAGCTGTTAGAGTTGTTGTAATAGTCCAGTCCAGCTACTACACGGTTACGGTGGCTGCCTATCTTAAAATCGCCGATAAAGTTTTGTTGAAGATCTGTTGCTATAAACGAGGTATTACCTGCAATAACCTGCGGGCTCATGGTAGTTGCCGATTTACCGTTAAGCGCAGTGATGTATCCATTTATGGTTGAACGGGCGCGGGAAATAATGGTTTGTGAAGTCCATTTTTCTGAGATCTTGTAGTTGAGCTGGGCAAAGATGTTTATCATCTGGGTTGAATAAGCCAGGTCATTGCTCATGAAGGTTTTATTATATGGGAAATCAATATCTGCAATTGATTTCGGAGCTACCGGGGTTTTGTTGCCAACATAAGGGTTAAAACGCACCACTGAAGTAGCTTTGGCCTGGCCAAATTCAACATCAAGCAATAAGGAAAGCCTGTCGGTTATCTGGTATGAAAAACTTGGCGCAAGGCTTATAGTATTGGTAAAACCCAGATCCTGGAAACTTTTTTGAAAGGAGGTAGCACCGTTTAAGCGGAATAATGCTGTTTTGTCGGCATTAACCGGGGTGTTTACATCCCAGGCAATGCGGTTAAAGTTCCAGCTGCCGCCATAATAGGCAACTTCGCCGCCAAAGCCATTGTACGGTTTTTTAGTAACACGGTTGTATAAACCACCATAGCTGCTGGAGATGCTGGTACCAAATAATGTTGCTGATGGGCCTTTGATGGCTTCAATACGCTCAAGGTTTACCGGGTCAATAAAAGAAAATGCTGCACCTGCTACACCGTTACGGGCGTTAGGCTCTGTCTCAAATCCGCGTGAACGGAAGGTAACCCTACCCTGGTTGGCAATCATAGGGATACCTGCTCCCGGTACATTTTTGGAAATGCTGCCCAAGTCAACCGCCACTTGCTCCTGGATCAGTTCTTTTGAAACTGAGTTATAAACCTGCGGATTTTCAAGATTTTTTAACGGAAGGCGTGCAATGTAAACGCTCTCCTTTTTTGAAAACTTGTTGACATTGCCCGATATGGTCACTTCCTGGAGGGCCTGCACGTTTTCTTTAGGCAGCTGGTAGTTAACCGTAAGGGTTTGCCCTGCAATTACTTTAACAGGGATGTCTTTTTCGGCCGCTCCCAGTACCTGTATTTTGATGGTATAATTGCCTTCAGCGATATTATTGAATGAATAATTACCGTGCTCATCGGTAAGCGTGGTTTTAGCAAGTTCGGTGATGGATACCGAACCGGATGCCAGTGGCTGGCCATCAACCAAAGTTACTTTACCGGTAATATTGCCTGTTGTTTGTGCTTGTAAAGTAAATGGTGTGATGAATAAAAATGCGAGGATGATGGAAAATAAGGGTTTCATCAATAGTAAATATGAGTTAGTGAAACTTAAACGCCGGCAAATATATACCTTTATTTATAATAAGTCTAAATAAAGAAAGCCGGGTGCCTATTTTTGAAATAATCGCAATAAAGTGGCTTAAATCACGCTTCTGATTTAAATGTTGCTAAAACGTTTTTTAATTGTCAGTCGCAGCACTTAACTTTAAGGCGAGTCAATTCATCAACAAAACCTATATTCTAAATCTCAAATTAATGAACCTGAAAAAGTATTTACCTGTAGTTATCGGAAGTTTCTTGCTTAGCACCGGCGCTTTTGCTAAAGTGACAATGCCGGGTGTTTTTAGTGATAATATGGTTTTACAGCAAAAAACCATGGCCCGTGTATGGGGCAAGGCTGATGCCGGTAAAACTGTCACCATTACCTCGTCATGGAATAATAAAACCTATACAACCGTTGCTGATGCAGACGGTAACTGGAAAGTGAAAATCAAAACACCATCGTACGGAGGCCCTTACAAGGTTACCATAACCGATGGCAGCGCCCCTGTAGTTTTAAATAATGTACTGATAGGGGAGGTTTGGGTTTGCTCAGGGCAGTCGAACATGGAAATGCCTGTAGCCGGTTGGGGACAGGTGAATAATTATAAGGAAGAAATAGCCAACGCCAATTACCCGGAGATCCGTTTATTGCAGGTATCGCAGGCAACCAACCTTACCCCCCAAACCAATGTAAAAGTGGCTAATAGCGGTTGGATGGTATGCTCGCCTCAAACTATAGGCGAGTTTTCGTCAGTAGCTTATTTTTTTGGGAGAGAAATTAACAAGCAGGCAAAAATCCCTATTGGTTTGATCAGTACAAACTGGGGAGGTACTATGATCGAAGCCTGGAGCGATGAGAATGCTTTGACCAATAACCCTGTTTTCAGCGAGCAGATCAAACAACAACAGGAAACTGCCAAAACAGAAACTGCAACAACCTTTGCACAAAGGCTGGACGCATGGAATAAACTGGCCACTGCTGCCGATTGGGGCTACACCAACAACAACGCCTTTAATGCCGATACTACCGGCTGGCGAACTATGCAATTGCCCCAGTTTTTTGAAAAGAGTACTTTAGGAGATTTTGACGGCGTTGTTTGGTTTCGTAAAAAGATCAGCATTCCTGCAGCATGGGCAGGGCAGGATATTAAGATCAGTTTAGGTAAGATAGATGATAATGAGATAACATGGCTTAACGGTGAAAAAATTGGGGCTACCGACGGCTTCCTGCAATCGCGCAACTACATTATTCCTGCTGCAAAGGTAAAAGCGGGCGAAGCTGTTATTACTGTGCGCGTTTTTGACAGCGGAGGTGGCGGTGGATTGTACGGCGTTGATGAAATGCAACTGGTATCAGCATCGGGCGAGAAGATCTCATTGGCCGGTAACTGGGATTATAAAGTAGGTTTTAATATCAAAAGCCTGCCGCCTATGCCAGTTGGCGATAACCCGAACAGGCTGGCGGTATTGTATAATGCCATGATCAATCCGCTTACTCCTATGGCTATCCGCGGCGCTATCTGGTACCAGGGCGAAGCTAATACCGACAGACCCAGTCAGTACAAGGAGCTGTTTGAAGGCATGATAAACGGTTGGCGCACTACCTGGAACGAAGGTAATTTCCCGTTTTATTTTGTACAGTTAGCCAACTGGCAAAAACGCGATGTGGAGCCCGTACGTTCAGGCTGGGCTGAATTGAGAGAAGCCCAGACTCAAACGCTTGAGCTGCCCAATACAGGGATGGCCGTGGCTGCCGATCTGGGCGAGGCAGATAATATCCACCCCAAAAATAAACAGGAAGTTGGCCGTCGCCTTGCTTTGGTTGCTTTAGATAAAACCTACCATAAGTCGCAGCCGTATTCGGGCCCGATGTATAAATCGCAAAAGATTGATGGCGATAAAATTGAACTAAGCTTTAATTATACCGATGGCGGTTTAAAAGCAGAAGGCGGCGAAACAATGCAGGGTTTTGCCATTGCCGGCGAGGATATGAAGTTTCATTGGGCTACCGCCGTTATTAAAGGTAACAAGGTTATTGTAAGCAGCCCGGATGTTACAAACCCGGTTGCGGTAAGGTATGCCTGGGCCAATAACCCGGTAATCACCTTATATAATGGCGTTGGTTTGCCTGCTTCGCCTTTCCGTACGGATAACTGGGCGGGTAAATAATTAAAATGCGCCATTGCGAAGTACGAAGCAATCCCAAGCAGGGCGAACCTGCTCATAGGGAATTGCTTTGTACCTCGCAATTGACG
>NZ_DASVOB010000734.1:0-1775 GCF_036383575.1 Mucilaginibacter sp. | reverse complement strand
TGATCAGTATCACCCCATTATTGGCGCGGGCACCATAAATAGCTGTCGAAGCTGCATCTTTCAACAGGTCGATTGAGGCGATATCATCTGCCGGGATATCATTATAAGCCCGGATAACCCCATCTACCACCACTAATGGGGCACCCGGACTATTAATAGATGCTCCACCCCTCAGCACAATAAGCGGAGTTGCACCGGGAGCGCCACTACTATTAACTACCTGTAAACCTGAAACGGTTCCCTGCAGCGCACTGCCAATATTTGCCCTCGGCGCAGTCGCCAATACTTTATTATCTAAAGTGGCAATGGCGCTGGTAACGCTTTTGCGCGATTGGGTTCCGTAACCTACTACCACCACTTCGTTAAGGGCTTTGTTATCGGGTTTTAGTGCTATGTTAATCATCGTTTGCTGCCCAACTGTAATTTCCTGTGTTCCGTATCCCATAAAACGGAAAACCAGCACATCATTTGGCGATGCCTGAATAGTGTAGGTACCATCGGCCGATGTTGGGCCGCCTTGTGTTGTGCCTTTAATGGTCACGCTCACACCGGGCAGCGAACTGTGGTCGTCATCAGCGGTCACTTTGCCGCTGATCTTTTTTGTTTGGGCCTGAACAACCACAAAAAGCAACAAGCTCATTATGGTCATCAGCCCTTTTTTTAGTGTAAAACTTTGGTTCATATTTTATCGTTTATTTTGTATTATGTATGACATAATACAATTATGAAGTTTTATTTTTAATTTTGCAAATCAATCCGGTAAAATATTTTTCGGCTGATTTACTGGGTGTTTCAAATACACTAAATGATTTCGGGTATTATTTACGGTTGATTTGTATGTTTGCAGGGAAAGAAAAATGAAAAGCAACGGCCTTATTCAAAGCATAAAAAACATTGATACCAGTTCGCTGGTTGACCGGGTTGAAAAGAACCTGGTTGAACTGTTTGTTGAAAAAAAGTTTAAGGTTGGCGACCCTATTCCAAAGGAGCTGGAATTAGCTGAAGCTCTCGGCGTAAGCAGAACAGTGATCAGGGAGGCCTTACTCAGGTTGCGATTGATGGGACTGATAGAATCCAAGAAAAAACGCAGCGCTGTACTCACCAGCCCCGACTTGGTTTCCATCCTTGAAAAAAGCATGAACCCGGAGATTCTGGATAAATCTACTTTAAAGGAAATTTTTGAAATGCGGCTGGCGCTGGAGATCGGGATGGCCGATTTTATTATCGAACGTGTAAAACCTGAAGATATCGCCGAGCTGCGGGCTATTGTTTCGGTAGAACCCTTAGCTTCCCAGGCAGCTATTTTTGATGTGGAACAGGAGATCCGCTTTCACGGGAAATTGTATGATATCACCGGAAACGAAACGCTTCGCAAATTTCAGAAAATGCTTTTGCCCGTGTTTGACTATGTACATCAGAGCGGCCTGCTGAAAAAGCCTGTAAAACTTAAAAAATTCGTATCGCACGCCGGCCTCATCGACCTCATTGAGAAAGGATCGGCAGAAATGCTTCGAAATGGTATGCGCAACCACCTGGAAAATCACTTTGCCAGGCTGTTTGAATAAGATCTATTAACGCCCAGAGACAGGTCAGTTAAATGACCGCCGGAACTCCAACGGCGAAAGACTGGCTTTTGATTTGAATAACTTATTGAAAGATTGCGGACGCTCAAATCCCAGTTCATAAGCGATCTCCGCTACAGACAAAGCAGTGGTTGTCAGATACTCTTTGGCTTTATCTATCAATTTCTGATGAATATGCTGTTGCGCGCTTTG
>NZ_DASVOB010000733.1:0-20391 GCF_036383575.1 Mucilaginibacter sp. | reverse complement strand
GATAATGATACCAAAAGTGCGCAAACTCCCAAACTATATAGCCGTAAATGAACCAGTACCAGGTAAAGGTTGTTTTAAAAATAGCAAACCTCGAAAAGAAGCCGATACAGAATGCTACCATCGCTATAGAAATCACACTACCTATGTAAGCATTTAGCACGTATGCCCAAAAAGAGGTTTTATAATGAATTACCTTAAATTTTTTATAAAAGGCCCCCCTGATGATCTCGAATATCAGGAGCACAGGCAGCATAGGGCCTAATAAGGCCGTAATACCATCATAGGTGAGCAGTTTCCCATAATTGCCCGATTTGATAATGTCATATAGCCCGCCGAGCCCGAAGAACCCTGTAATGTGATCGTAAATCGCTTTTAAAAAATCCATGTTGAAAATTGGTTAACCAGTAAAAGGTTTTATTCAAATTTAGGGATTTTTATTTGTATGTATGTAGGTACATATTGTTTTTTCGTGGATTTTTTTCATGCGTGTCGATGGTCTCTAAAAATAAAATAAAAATTATAGTACTATGTATTGTATAGTACCATGTTTAATATTAACTTTGTTTTAATTGAAAGAACAACAATTTAAGCTTTGTTAAAAATGGACACTAAAACACTGCTATATACGGGTATCATCATACCCATCATATTTTGGCTTTCAACTATTGTTTGTGGTTTTGTGCATGGTAATTACAATCATATCAGCAATACCATCAGCGAGTTAGGTGCAATCGGCACCAAATCCGAAACGTTGATGGAAACATTCACACTGCTTGATACTGTACTAAGCGTGTTTTTTATGGCGGGTTTGTTCATAGCATGCAGTAAGTTAAAGCTAAATATCCTGCCGGTGTTTGGGGTGATAGGTTTTCCCATTATGTTTGGCTGGGCGGCGATATTTCATTCCGGCAATCCGCTGCATTCGGCTTCGGGGCCGGTGTTTTTGCTGCTGTATATAGGGGCGCTCCTATCCTTCATTTTGTGGCGGGGAGAGGATTTTAAGCAGATCAGAAAATTATCTCTGTTGAGCCTCTGTATTATGCTGCTCATCTTTCTGCGTTTCATTCCTTCGGGCACTATTCAAAACAATTATACAGGGCTTATTCAAAGGTTTGCTCATTTGGGCTGGTCGGTTTGGTTTGTATCGCTGGGCAGCTGTTTTATAAAATTACTTGATAGCAAAGAGGAACATCAATTAAAATAAATCATCATTAAAATAACAACATGAAAAAATTAGGTTACGTATTGGTTGTCATAGGTGTGATAGCCCTGTTAGATGCCTGCCATATAGGCGGAAGGCATACTGTTATTGTGGAGAATGGCAATGGCAAAGAAAGGCGAATTGAATACTGGGGGCACGTATATTTTACTGCCGACAGTTCGGGTATCAGCCGCATCTCGCCCAATGGAAAGGTAAAATACAAAAACGACGATTTTGAAATAATTGCCGAAAGTGATTATAATGGTCGCATCAGCTATCAGTTTAACGATGGCGAAAAGAAAAAGGAGCTTGATGCTGATGAGAAGGTTTCGTTAGCGAGAGCAGTACGGGATATGATGAAGGTTGGGCACAATAATAAATGATTAAAGCATTTTATCATGTCGAGCAATTAAATATAATATACTCTGAGGGTGAAATGACAAAAGAGGGCCGGTCAGTCTGTGCCTGTCGAAGACTCGCGCGCGGAGGCCCGCCCACCATGCTTCGACAGGCTCAGCATGACACCCTTTCAAATAATTTATTGGATTGTGGAAACGTATGGCAAAGCAAGCGGAGACTTACGAAGTTTTTAAAACTTCGTAAGTCTGTGTTTTGCAATATGTTGTGAGAAATATCGTGAAAAGGGGACTATGTATTGATATAGGCACCCACGATGCAGGGGTAAGTAGGAACGCCTTATTTCATCCTTACATATACGTCATTATACCCATCGGCTATGTAAATATCGGTCAGGTAAAGGGTATCGTTCCTGATAAGATAAGAAACCGGGTGTGTATCAAGTGCGGGGCCGGATATCGATAATATATCAACCGTTTGGGTGGGACTGTATTTATAATCCTTGATAGTACGGAAATTACCGCTGATCTGCAGCGTATCATTTTTGAACCTTTTAAAACTGCTGTCTGCATGAAATTCATTACGGATGGAGTAACCGCTACTTTGCGGTGTAATAGTAAAGCCGCCAATGCCGCCAACTGATTTCACCCAGCGCCATTTGCCAATTATACTGGTACTGCCCGGTCCGGGAAGGTTGCCTTTATTGCAGGCGGTTATAACACATAATAAAATTGCAGATACTGTCAGCAGGAGATTTTTCATAATTGTGGGTTTATAAAATCCCTTACGGTACAGCACATTGCTTTGCTACAATATGTTGTAAATAATTTAAAGGAGATGCTTGTTGCATATTCAGTAAAATTCTTTGTATCATTAAAGCATGATTATTGTAATACAGTGTAAAGACAAGGTGGGCCTTGTGGCGGCCATATCTGCAACATTAGCCAAACACCTGCTTAATATAGTTTCCATGCGTGAGCATGTTGATCATAACGAAAATGTGTTTTTTACGCGCCTGGAAATTGAGGATGGCGACGATACCGGTCTTGAAGATTCATTACGAAAAATATTACCCGAAGGAGCCTACATCGCTGTAAATCCGGAGCCGGTAAAAAAAGTGGTTGTACTGGCCACTAAAGAGTATCATTGCTTGAGTGATATCCTGATCCGTAATCATTTTAATACCCTCGGGGCAAGCGTACAATGTGTTATAGCCAATCATGCTAAACTACAGAACATCTGCGAGCGCTTTGATATCCCTTTTTATCATGTGAGCCATAAGGAGGTAGATAAAGCGCAATTTGAGGAACAGGTAATTGCTGCCATTAAACAGTATACGCCAGATTATGTGGTATTGGCTAAATTTATGCGGATCCTATCGCCCAGGTTTGTAGCCGAATTTCCGATGAAGATCATTAATATCCATCACTCGTTTTTACCGGCTTTCATAGGTGCCAACCCTTATAAACAGGCATTTGAGCGCGGTGTAAAACTGATAGGTGCCACAGCACACTATGTATCAAATGAACTGGACGAAGGCCCGATCATTGCCCAGCAGATTGTTCCGGTAAACCACTCCTACAGCTGGACAGATATGGTAAAGGCCGGTCAGGAAGTAGAAACCGCTGTGCTGGCCAAGGCTCTGAAACTTGTTTTTGAAGACCGGGTATTTGTGCATAAGAACAAAACGGTGGTGTTTGGGTAGGATCAGAGCCCGGGTTAAAAACCCATTATTTAACATTTACCCTTATTTTTGTTCATCTACAAGGGACAACTTTGCCTAAATTTCTACTTATGAAAAAAATATTTTCTTTATTGCTGATAGCTATGCTATCGGTATCAGCAAGCTACGCCCAGCATCAGCTTACTATTGCAACCTACAATTTACGTAACGACAACAGTACCAATGATGATTCGGTGCGGGGTAATGGCTGGAAACAGCGCCTGCCGGTGATAACGCAGCTCATCAGGTTTCACGACTGGGATATCTTTGGCACGCAGGAAGGGCTGGTGCACCAGCTTAACGGTTTAAAACAGGCTATGCCCCAGTATGCCTACACCGGTATAGGCCGGGATGACGGTAAAACTGCCGGTGAGTTTTCGGCCATCTTTTACAAAAAGGATAAATTTAAACTGCTGAAACATGGCGATTTCTGGATGGCCCCGATCACCGACAAGCCAAATAAAGGCTGGGATGCTGCTTTGCCGAGGATTTGCTCATGGGGATATTTCCAGGAGATAAAAACCGGGTACAAGTTTTATTATTTTAACCTGCACATGGATCATATAGGTGTTGTTGCCCGCCGTGAAAGTGCTAAACTGGTATTGAAAAAAGTAAAAGAGATGGGCGGCAATTCTCCTACTGTTTTATCAGGCGATTTTAACGTTGATCAAACATCTGACAGTTACGCGGTGATCAACAATTCGGGCGTGTTAAAAGATAGCTACGAGCTATCGCCCATAAAATATGCTACCAACGGTACTTTCAATGATTTTGACGCTAATGGTAAAACCACCGGCCGCATCGACCATATTTTTGTAACGAAAGATTTTACGGTAAAAAGGTACGGGATATTGACTGATACTTACCGGACTAAAGCTAAAGGCTCGGACAAATATGAGGCTAAGGAGCCAAGCGACCATTTCCCGGTAATGATAATGGTGGATCATAAATGACCCACCATACCAGAGATTTAGTTGATTGATTAACTAAAGGTTTTTATAAAAATTACTTCACAATAAGTGTAGCAATTGAATGCGGCAGGGCAGTAGTGCCGGCCGCTTTTCCTTTTATCCAAAGGCTGTAATCTATTTTTTCGTCGGTTTTATTCATTACCACTACGGCAATTGAGCCGTCGGGGTTTTGATAGGCTGTTGTTAATAGTTTATCCCTGCTGGCTACCGCGCTGATGCGTTTTGCACCCGGGTGAATGTATTTGGAGAAATGACCGATGTAGTAGTATGAGCTGGTATAGATCAGGTTTCCGTTACGCAGGTCGGCATGTACCGGTGCAAAGCAGAAATTACCAACGTGGTTTGGTCCGCCTTTTTCATCAAGTAATACGTTCCAGTCGGTCCAGGCTACGGTACCGGCGTTAAAGTCATTGATCATTGATAAACCGTAACGTTCTCCCAATGACCAATCATTGATCTTATTAAAATCAAACTTTTCTATACAGCCTTCAGTAAATACCAGGTTTTTGCCCGGGAATGCTTCATGGGTACGGCGGGTAGCTTCAAAATTTTGACCGGCGCCTGTCCATGTTTCATACCAGTGGAAACCAATACCCCAGATGTATTTGGCTGCGGCAGGGTCTTCCAGTATAGTGCTGGCGCGTTGGTAAAGCAAATCGCGGTTGTGGTCCCAAACTATCAGTTTTTTGCTTGCCAGGCCTTGTTTTTGTAAGGTTGGGCCTAAAAAGTTTTTTACAAAATCACGCTCTTCTTCGGCGGTGTACATACATGACTCCCATGTTTGTTTGGCCATTGGTTCGTTCTGTACCGAAAGGCCCCAGATAGGGATCCCTTCCTTTTCATAAGCACGAACAAATTTTACGTAGAAGTTGGCCCAGCTTTGGTCAAACTCTTTTTTAAGCTTACCGCCGTGCAACACATCATTATTATCTTTCATGAAAGCAGGGGGACTCCATGGCGATGCAAACAAGGTTAATTTGCCGCCTGCCGCAGCTGTAGCCGCTTTAATAAAAGGGATGCGGTAGGTTTTATCATGACTGATGTCGAAAGTTTTTAATTCCTTGTCGCCACTTTTTACGTAGCTGTAGCTGTCACTCGAAAAATCACAGCTTTGAATGTTGGTACGGCCAAAAGAGTAACCAATACCCTTGGCCTTATCATAGTAAGCGGTTAAAAATTCTTTTTGCTTATCCTTAGGTAGTTTGGCAAAGGTTTCGGCCGAGGCATCGGTTAGGGCGCCTCCAATACCAACCATGGTTTGGAACGTTTTTGCCGGATCAATAAATACCGCTACTTCTGTTTCGGCAGGTTGTGGTTTGTCGGCAAACTTCAGGGTTTCGGTTTCTTTAAATTTGTATCCGGCATTTTGCTCAGATACGATCACTTTTACAGATTTACCTGCCGCCGAATACGGCGCTTTACCCTGGGCGCTGACAAAGCCAGCCTTTAATAATCCGCCTGCTATGAAACAGGCAATTAAATACTTTTTTTGCATGAGTTTAATTAAATAGGCTTGCCGGTTTGGTTACGAGCCTGGACTGTGGCTAACCGGAGTTTCAAATTTATTAAACTTAATTAGAAAAAAGCAAAAAGCCTAATATAAATTATCGTAACGATCACTGCTTTTAAGCAAAATGATACGCATTAATACCAATGATTTTTTATTTTTAATTTTTTGATTATTAATTACTTAAATCTGATTTAGCTCTATGGGTTTGCGGAAATTTGATGCGCTAAAATGCATTGAAAATTATAGTGTATTTTTTACACCGGCTACTGTTTCTGAGCCTTAATTTCTTCCTCAATACGCAAGCTTTCTTTGTGGATGGCGTTCATGAGCTCGGTGATGAATGTGGCAGAGAGCCCTTCCTGCTTTCCGGCCTCGATCGTTTTCTCTAAAACCTGTTTAAAGCGATCTGCCTGGAGGGCGGGGATATTGTTTTTTGCTTTATAGATGCCTATTTCTTTTACCACCCGTTCACGTTCGCCGAGCAGGGCGATGAGCTTTTTATCGATTGAATCAATTTTGATCCGGTTGTTTTGCAGTATTGGGTCGGTCGCAGGAGTTTTATTCATAGGTGAGGATTGCGCGTTAACTAAACTGTACTGGAACAAACACACTAAAAATAATATAAAAGCGCGGTTAAACAATTTCATAGCGATGGTTTTTTGAGATGAATTTAGGGAATTAACCGGACTGTTAATGGATTGTTTTAAGATTAATGCAGAGTTTATTCACCACGTAGAGGCTTCGCCCGACAGCCCTTTCAACGCAAGCGTAAAGACGGGATTTTATCCTTAGTTTTTCCTTACCTCTTTGCCAAAGGCGAAGAGGGGGCGGCCAGCGCAGCGTAGCCGGGGTGAGTTGATGCAGCGGAAGGTAAAAGTGATATACAGAATGCCGTGCTGGTCATGTATCTTACGTTATTCACCATCGCAAAAATGTGCTAACTTCGCGCCATGTACCAGCTCATAAAACCCATCCTGTTTAAGTTCGATCCCGAAAATGTGCATTACTTTGTTACCCACAACCTGAAACGTTTTAACCGTTTTCCGGGCGGTACATCGCTAAGTAAGGCTCTGTGGGATGTAAAGAATCCAAAACTTGAGCGTGAAGTTTTCGGCCTTAAATTCAGGAACCCGGTTGGCCTGGCCGCGGGTTTTGATAAAAATGCCGAGATGATGGGCGAAATGGCCAACCTTGGTTTTGGTTTTGTTGAGATAGGTACCGTTACCCCATTACCTCAACCAGGAAATGATAAGCCGCGTATGTTTCGCCTGCCGGCAGATAGCGCGCTGATTAACCGTATGGGTTTTAATAATTTTGGTGTGGATATCGCTGCCGAACGGATTGCTGCTTTCAGGCGCGATCCAAGGAATGCCAACAAAGGCCTGATCATTGGAGGGAACATTGGTAAAAATAAAGTTACCCCTAATGAAGATGCTGTAAGCGATTATATCAAATGTTTTGACCGTCTGTTTGATGTGGTTGATTATTTTGTGGTGAACGTAAGTTCGCCAAATACCCCGGGATTGCGCGCGCTACAGGAAAAAGGGCCTTTGATGGAAATTCTGAACACGCTGCAACAGCGCAATAATAAGAACGGGATCAGCAGGCCCATCCTGCTAAAGATAGCACCTGATCTTACCGATTCACAACTGGATGATATTGTAGATATTGTACAGCAAACAGGTATTGCCGGGCTAATTGCCACCAATACAACTATCAGCAGGGAAAATTTATCATCGCCATTAAAAGAAGAAACCGGCGGATTGAGCGGCAAGCCACTTACCAAACGCTCAACCGAAGTAATAGCTTATCTGCATAAAAAATCAAACGGTTCATTTCCTATTATCGGAGTAGGAGGGATTCACTCTGCCGAAGATGCTATGGAGAAACTGAACGCCGGCGCTTCATTGGTACAGCTATATACAGGTTTTATTTATGAAGGGCCGGGGCTGATTGGAAGGATCAATAAGGAGATTTTGAACCTTGATTTTTAGGATTTAGGGATTGTCAGGATTTTTCTTTTCGCTCCTCTGTTTCCGTGTCCTCACGGAAACGCCAATGTTTGTCCATACCCATATAAAGTATATCCCATCCCTGCATGAGTGCAACCGTGAGGACACGGTTGCGGGGAGGAGGACTATCAAGGCCATCCTTTAATCCTAAAAATCAAGGTTCAGCAACAAAAAAAGTCCCACCGGAAACCGGCAGGACTTTAAGTTTTTTCTTCCGAAGAAGGAGAGAATTATTTGCCTAATGCGATATCTAAAGCTGCATTGTTTTTAGCTATCTGGCTGTGTTTTGACTCAGCAGAACGGCTTCCGTATTCAAGGTTAGTAGCCAGTTTCAAGAACTGAACTTCTAAGCGTGAAAAAGTTTTATTTCTCCTGTCTTTTCTTTTTAAACGAGTAACGCCCATTGTCTTTTATTTTAAATTTTTTTAACCCTGAGGTCGGAAGCGGATTCGAACCGCTGTAAAAGGTTTTGCAGACCTCTGCCTAGCCACTCGGCCATCCGACCCTTTTTTAAGGACTGCAAAGATAGCAATTATTTTTAGCGAACAAATTTATTTGAACGAATTTCGCTTTATTTCTGAACAAAGTATGCCCGTGGCTATGGCTACGTTCAATGATTCGGCGTGGCCTATGCGGGGGATGGTTACTTTTTTATTTATTAATGCCTGTATTTCAGGGCGCAAGCCATTTCCCTCATTGCCCATCGCCAATAAGCCCTCATTACCGAAATTAGTACTGTAAATATTTTCGCCATCCAGCATCGCACCAAATAAAGGGAGCTTTATTTCGGGTAGAATATCTATTAAGTCGCCGTAATGTACATTTACTCTTGCTAATGAGCCCATGGTGGCCTGTACCACTTTGGGGTTATACACATCAACGGTATCGTCTGAGCAAATAATATCGGTAACGCCAAACCAGTCGGCCGTGCGGATAATGGTGCCCATATTGCCGGGGTCCTGTACGCCATCAAGCACCAGCGAAAACCTGTTTTTTAGTAAATTGTAATTTAACTGCGGCCATTTTGGTATTTTAACCAAACCAATTACCTCTTGCGGGGTTTTCAAACTGCTGATCTTTTCCAGATCGGTCAATGAAATTTCCTGAAAATTTATTTTTCGGGATAAATTCATCATTTTTGGGGCAATTTCTGGGGTATGGTATATGGTATCAACCTGGTATGCAGCGTTTACAAACTCAATAACTGATTTGTGGCCTTCAACCAAAAACAAACCATACTCTTTACGGAATTTTTTATGTTGTAAGGACCTTAATAAACTGATCTGTGATTTTGAAAGCATATACTAAACCTGCTGTTTACCGCCTTACAATATTAAGTATTTTGCTGATTATTATCGGCTCGGGCTGCAGTATTACCCGTGGCATCCGTAAAGATCAGGCACTGGTGCGCAAAATCACCATAAAAGGTATCGACGAAGAATTTGCGGAAACAGCTATAAATTATGTAGATAAGGAGCAGCAACCCAATAACTGGCTCAATTTGCAGCTGTACTATACTTTTAGCAATAAAGGAAAAAAAAATATAGGCGAAGCTCCTGTTGTTGTGGATAGCAACCTGATTGAATACTCACGCCTGCAGATGGAAAAATACATTCGCAGCCGTGGTTATCTTAAAGGGAAGGTTGCCGATAGTGTGGTGATAAAAAAGCAAAAGGCCGAACTGGTTTTTACAGCCAATGAAGGGCCAATGTTCCGCATCCGCAAGTTTACAGATAGTATTGCCGATAATAATATCAAAGGATTGTATAATGGTAACCGCAACAGGATCTCGCATATACAACCCGGTGGCCGGTTTGATACCGATAGCTTAGCTTACGACCGCGACCAGCTTTATTTGCTGATGAAGCATAATGGCTATTACGATTTTTACAGGCAGTACATCAACTTTACTTATGATTCAACTTTTAACAGCAGTGTTGTTGATGTAAAAATGATCATTGATAATCCGGCTGGTAAAACACAGCATCCGGTTTATACCATCAACAATACATTAATTACGATATCAAATAGCCAGGGACGTACTACCGGTAAGGTGGATACGATACAGGTTGATTCGCAGTTCAGGTTTGTTGATTACTCAAAAAGGTTTCAGCCAAGGGTGGTAACTGATTATGTTTTTCAGAAAAAAGGGGAGATCTATGATATTGACAAGCAAACGCGGACTACCACGCGTTTATCGGAGTTAAACGTTTTCAGAAATGTGCCCAACCCGGTTTATGAAAAACTAAAGGACAGCTCCAATAGGCTCAACACCAGGATAGATATCGTACCGCTTAAACGCATGAGCGACCGTGTGGAAGGCGAGGTGCTTTTTAGCGGTGGGCGTTTTGGCTATAACGTTGGTAATACTTTTACCGACAGGAACTTATTTAAACAGGCCGCTATATTGCAGTTAAAAGTTAACTGGAGTATTCTTTTTGATAATGGCAACAATGTAGGTAATGACCATAGTATTATTCAAAACCAGGAGTTTAGGGTAGGCGCACAGCTCACGTATCCGCGTCTTTTACTTCCGTTTAAGTTCCCTTTCCTCGGTAAATTCGCGGTTCCGCATACTACCTTCTCGTCAAATTACTCGTTGTTTTTTCAGAAGGACCTGGTTAAACGCGAAAGTTTTATCAATTCCATTACGTACGACTTTTTTGATACGCCATATAAATCACATACCATTACGCCTATTAATATCGAATTTTCCAGAGGCGTAATTGATCCGGCTGCAAGGTCCGCACTACTTGCTCAAAACAGGTATTCATATGTTTATCTTATCGGGCGCACTGTTTTTACATCCGGGAGTCAATACACATATCAGGTTAATGCTATAAAGCTTAATAGTTATGAAAATTTCACCTATTTCCGTGGCAGTTTGGATATTGGGGGGAACTTTCTAAATCTGGTAAGTAACCTCACAAACGCCCCTAAAGATACCCTGGGGCAACACAAGCTTTTCGGATATACTTTTGCTCAGTATACCAAAGTTGAGCTGGATACCCGCTTTTACCGCAGTTTAGGCGGGGAAAAGCAGTTTGTGTTTCGCATAAACCCAGGGATAGGTATCCCTTATGGTAACAGTAACCAGCTTATTTTTGAAAAGAACTTTTACGCTGGAGGCGCCAATGATCTGAGGGCCTGGTTGCCGCGTACACTGGGGCCTGGTCAGTTTAACCGTGGTACTTATTACGGTACCGATGTTAACAACCGAGCACGGTTGAAATATCTTGATCAGTTTGGTGAGATCAAATTTATAACCAATGCTGAGTACCGGTACCTGCTGGCAAATAACTTTTTTGGTGCTAAGCTTAAAGGAGCGTTTTTTGTTGATGCGGGTAACGTATGGCGGTTGCATGATGAGCCAGATAATCCCAACGGACAGTTTAAGCTGAATAACTTTTTAAGTTCAACGGCTGTAGGTATAGGCACAGGGTTAAGGTTCGACTTAAGTTTCTTCGTTTTTAGGCTCGATGCTGCCTTTAAACTTAAAGATCCACAATTTAGTGGAGCAGACCAGTGGGTGCTGATCAACCATGCGGGTGAGTTATTCAGCAAAGGCTCATTCAAAAAGGCTTATGAAACAGCCAATGGGGAAAGCTATAACTTTATGCAGCTGAATTTTGGCATCGGGTTACCTTTTTAAGATTTTAAAGGTGTTGTCTTTTTAGGTAAAAGGCTAAAGGTGAAAGGCAAACGGTAGCTGTAGCTTTTGTAGATAACATGCATATTTGACTTCTTCTTTTAAAGCCTTTCATCTTTACCTCACTTAAAAACCTTTGACCTTTCGCCTTTAACCTTTTACCTTTTACCGCATTCTAAAATATATTCTTTAACCCATCAATAATGCTTTCAAAAAAGGTTGGGATACTTAGGCCGTTGTGGTAGTTGAAATAGAGGAATATACAGAAAATTACTACCGCTATAATGATAAACCTTTTAAACATATAAGCCAGCAATACCAGTAACAGGGGGATGGCTATCAGCAATATCCAGCTGATGTGGAAAGGGCTTAGCTTGCTATCGTGCTTATAAATGTAGTATAGTATGGCGTGTGTGCCGGCATCGTTCATATGTTTGGCGTACAGGAAGCTTGAACGATCCAGTTTGTGGCGGTAAAAAGCTGTGCCTTTATCAAACTTAAGTTCTTCGGTAAAACCGTTCATTACAAAAGTGAAAATTCCGTTCACGTTTTCCTGTATCACACCGGCAGTGTCAGTAGCAACTACAGCAACCTCATCAACCGCAAACGGGTTCTCTTTAATTACAAAGTGGTTAATGGCAATTTTATCGGCAAAAGCAAAGCTGTGCGCAGCAGTAACGAGGCAAATAATAAGTAAAAGTTTTTTCATGGTTTGATAGAAAGCTCTTTATCGATGCTGTAATTATCTGCAATAAAAATAGTGTTTTTTATGAGCTATCGGTTAAGGAAATAAATACTCGCGTTTAGTACGCTGGCAAAGCTTACCCATAATAAATACGGAACAAGTAGCAATGCGGCGGCCCTGTTAAATTTGTTAAACCAGTAAATGGTGACGATAATGCTGAGCCACAGCAAAATGATCACAACCATTGCCCCTGGAATTTGGTGCATGCCGAAGAATATGATCGACCATGAAAAGTTTAAAACAAGCTGAACGAAATACGCTGAACGGGCAATAATGTAGGCTGGCTTACGGCTGCGGTGTTTCCAAACCAAGTAAGCCGAGGTTGCTATCATGATATAAATCATCGTCCATACAGGTGCAAACAGCCAGGGCGGGGGATTAAACGATGGTTTGCGGAGTGTACTATACCAACCGGCAATTTCAGGTCTGGTTACCAGTGATGCAACAAGTCCGATAGCCAATACAATTAACAGGTTGATAAGGTAGGGGAAAAACTGGAAACGTTTGGTGGAGGCAGCTACAGACATAATGATATATTGAACCATTAAAAGCGGCGTAAGTTTTACGATGGATCAACAATATTAAAAACTAAATAAATTGAACATCCTCCCGGAGTAAAGCAACTGTTTTGCAATAATTACACAGTAATTAGATGGTGTTAACTGTTAAATGTTAGTTTAGCCCATATGATAAAAGCTTACAGGTTATACACCGGCGAAGACGGCCATTCACATATAGAAAAAGGCATGATTGAAATGGGCCCACTTAACGAGGCACTGGCTATCAGGTTCCAGGAATCGGCCCCTTATGCGTTTTATGATTACCATAACGCCCCTACCTATCAGTATGTGATCACGATAACGGGTACCCTTGAATTTGAAACTTATCCCGGTGAAAAATTTATACTGTACCCTGGCGAGATCCTGATAGCCCAGGACACAACAGGCACAGCCCATAAATGGCGCTTGATTGACGACCAGCCCTGGAAACGTGTTTATGTTACTTATGATCCGGCTAAGCCTATAAATTTTGTGGCCGACAAGTAAAATACTGACGCAGGTGCCATCTCCATCTACCGCAGGTTTAGCGACAGCGTAACCTGTGGTTGAGTATAGTCGAAGCTTTCAGCTTCGCATTTAAGCTTAAATGATAGTTACCACGGGTTACAAACCCGTGGCAGATTAAGCGGCAGTTCGTATTTGTATGCAGGTAATATTCCTTTTACAAATCCTGATACAAAAGCTAACAAAGTTCAAATAATTGTGGTAAATGAGTATTTTCGGCAAATACCAGCTATAATCCGCAAATGAAAGATACCGAACAAAACTATCGTCGCCATTTTTTAAAAACCGCTGCACTTGGTACCATTGCCACCATAGGCATCCCGTCAATTGTATCATCGGCATTAGCTGCCGAAAGGCCAGCCAAAAGGATAACTTTTAATGAGGGCGATGTAGTCCTTTTTCAAGGCGATTCCATTACCGACTGGGGACGCGACCACAACAAAACCGAGCCAAATACAACCAGCGCATTAGGCTCGGGTTATGCATTGCTTACAGCGTCTCAATTGTTGCTTAAACATGCCGATAAAGGATTGAAGATCTACAATAAAGGCATCAGTGGCAATAAAGTATATCAACTGGCCGAACGCTGGGATACTGATTGTTTGGCTCTTAAACCTAATGTACTGAGCATCCACATAGGCGTAAATGACTTTTGGCATACCCTTACCGGTGGTTACAAAGGCACAATAGATACTTATATTGCCGACTATCGGGCACTGCTAACCCGTACCAAACAAGCTTTGCCCGATATTAAACTGGTGATCTGTGAGCCTTTTGCCGAGAAAAATGTGAAAGCCGTTGATGATAAATGGTACCCTACATTTGATTCTTTCCGCAAAGCAGCCAAAGATATAGCCACCGAGTTCGACGCCGTATTTGTGCCTTACCAATCAGCATTTGACAAAGCCGAACAAACAGCCCCCGCGACTTACTGGAACCTTGACGGCGTACACCCAAGTGTAGCCGGTGAAGCTCTCATGGCACAAACGTGGTTGAAAGCAACGGGAGCTTTATAGGAGCTCAAAGCCGAAGGCTTAAAGCTCAAAGCTTTTTTAATATGCCAAGTGTAATTAACTCACCGGATATTAAAAGCTTTGGGCTTTTTGCTTTAAGCCTTGGGCTCTCCTGTGCTTTCCGCTTTCAGCCTTCGGCTTTCAGCTCAAAAACAGTATCTTTGCGCGTAAATGATTGCTATAAATAACCTTACGTTCGAGATTGGTGCGCGGGCCCTATATGATGAAGCCAACTGGCATATTAAACCCGGTGAAAAAATTGGTTTAATTGGTGCCAACGGTACTGGTAAAACAACCCTCTTAAAAATTATTGTAGGCGATTATAAGCCTACTTCCGGAACCATATCAATGGCTAAGGACCTTACCATGGGTTACCTTAACCAGGATCTGCTTTCATACTCGTCTGATAAAAATATCGTGCACGTAGCTATGGAAGCCTTTGAGCGCCAGAACCAATTGCACGATGAGATTGAGAACCTGCTTAAAAAGCTGGAAACGGATTATAGCGAAGAATTGTTAAATAAACTGAGCGACAAGCAGCATGAGTTTGAACTGCTTGACGGTTATAATATTGAATACAAGGCCCACGAAATTTTAGCGGGTCTGGGTTTCAGCGATGACGATTGTAAACGTAAGCTGAGCACATTTTCGGGCGGTTGGCGTATGCGTGTAATGCTGGCCAAGATCCTGTTACAAGCTCCTGATATCCTGTTGCTGGATGAGCCTACCAACCACTTGGACTTACCGTCTATCCAGTGGCTGGAAGATTATTTGAAAGCATTTACCGGTGCTATCATCATCGTATCGCACGATAGATGGTTCCTGGATAAAGTGATCAACCGTACCGTTGAATCGCGCAAGGGCAAGCTGACTGTTTACGCGGGCAATTATACTTTCTATCTCGAAGAAAAAGCATTACGTGAAGAAATTCAACGCGGCGAGTTTAAAAACCAGCAATCAAAAATAAAACAGGAAGAGCGCTTGATCGAGCGTTTCCGTGCCAAGGCTTCTAAGGCGAAAATGGCGCAATCACGCATTAAAATGCTTGATAAAATGGAGCGTATTGATGACGTTGATGATGATAATCCTTCAGTTAACTTCGCTTTCCGTTTCTCCAAACAATCGGGCAGGCATGTGATCACATTAGAGGATATCGTTAAAAAATATCCTGCAATTGACATTTTAAATGGTGGCGAGGCTGTAATTGAAAAAGGTGATAAAATAGCCCTGATCGGTGCCAACGGTAAAGGTAAATCAACCTTGCTGCGTATCATTGCTTCGGCTGATAATGATTATACCGGTAAGGTGACTGTCGGCCATAACGTAACTACTACGTTTTTCGCCCAGCACCAGTTAGAATCTTTACACCTCGAAAACCAAATATTACAAGAGCTGCAATCATTTGCTCCAAAACATACTGATACCGAGTTACGTACCATTTTAGGTTCGTTTTTGTTTACCGGTGATGATGTGTTCAAGAAGATCAAGGTACTATCGGGTGGTGAAAAATCGCGCGTGGCTTTGGCGAAGGCGCTTACTGCCGATGCTAACTTCCTGGTACTGGATGAGCCCACCAACCACCTGGATATGCAGTCGGTAAATATCCTGATCCAGGCATTGGAGCAGTACGAAGGTACTTTCATCGTGGTATCGCACGATAGGTATTTCCTGGATAATGTTGCTAACAAGATCTGGTTTATTGAAGATCAGAAAATAAAAATTTATCCGGGTACCTATGCTGAATTTGATGTGTGGTATGCCAACCGTAAATTAGAGCCAAAAGCTGCCGCACCTGCACCTCAGCCTAAAAAGGAAGAAAAAAAGCCGGAGCCTGTTAAACAGCCGCAAGGCGAAAACAAACATCAGCAGCTTAAAAAACTGAACCAGGACCTGACCAAAATGGAAGAACAGATCGCCAACCTTGAAAAAGAGGTAAAGCAATTGGAAACCCAACTGGCCGACGAAAAAATATACAGCGACGGTGCCAAGCTAAAGCAAACCAATGCCGCTTACAGCGCCAAACAAACCGAACTGAAACAAGTTCAGGACAAGTGGGAAGCTTTGGCGGAGCAAATTTTGGAGCTGGAATCGTAAAATAAAGAAATTGTTATTGGGTGGAGAGGGCCTGTCACCCTGAGCTTGTCGAAGGGGTCGCGCGCAGAGGCCCTTCCCACCGTGTTTCGACAGGCTCAGCATGACACCCGTTTTAACCCGTCATTGCGAGGTACGAAGCAATCCCCGATTAGTGGAGCGGCTATGCAAATCCGCCCTGTATAGTTTGGGATTGCTTCGTACCTCGCAATGACGTTTGTTTTGTAGTTTAACCGGAATTAGCAGGTTTATATAAATGAAAAAGCTTTACATCATCCTTTTCACCCTCCTGTCGTTAAATACCTTCGCCCAATCTCCCTATAATAACAACGTTTACTCACCGGCCATAAAAAGCGTTGAGTTTTATAATACTGCCAAACAGGGATCTTTCCCTGTGATCAATTTAGGATCGGACGAAAAAGTATTGCTTGCTTTTGATGACTTAAGGGGAGGTAGCCGCAATTATTATTATACCATTGAGCATTGCGATGCTAACTGGAACTCATCAAACCTGTCGTCTGCCGAATACCTGCAAAGTTTTACAGATGACCGCCTGTACAACTACAACTACTCTACGGGTACCATGCAAAAGTATACCCATTACGAAATTTCATTGCCCAACAATAATATCGCTCCCAAAATATCGGGCAATTATGTGCTGAAGGTTTATGAAGATGGGGACCAAAACAAAATGGTGCTTACCCGCAGGCTATACGTATTGGGCAAACGCGTTTCGATAGCTGCCGATCTGGTGGCTTCGGCTAATAATGCTACCCGCCAAACCAATCAGAAGATCAATTTTACAGTTGACTATTCGGGCTTGATTGTGCAGAACCCGGCGTATGCCTTACGCACCTTTATCATGCAAAATGCCCGTACCGAAACAGCGGTGCTTAACGGACAGCCAACTTATATCCGTGGTTCGCAGTTGATCTATAATGATGTAACGATCAATGATTTCCCGGGACGAAACGAGTTCCGGCTATTTGATACGCGTACGCTGAAACTCAATTCGCAAAGGGTAGCTAAAATTTATAAAGATTCGACAAACGTGGTGGTGCTGTTAGGCGATCCGGTGCGCGATCAGCCCGATTACATTTTTCAATACGATAATGATGGCAAGTTTTACATCCTGAATAATGATGGTTCAACTCCTGCCACAGATGCTGATTATGCCCATGTGTACTTCACTTTATCAACCAGTAAAGATCCTAAAGACGGAGCCCCATATGTAGTAGGCCAGTTTAATAACTACCGGCTCGATGATAGCAACAAACTGCACCCGCTTGATAACGGGAGGTATACCGTAAACATGTTGTTAAAACAGGGCGTATATGATTATGAATACGTTTGGGTAGATGCCAAAACCGGTAAAGCCGATGACGTTCCTTTTGAAGGCAGTCACTTTGAAACGGAGAATGAGTATCAAATGCTCACCTACTACCGCCCACCCGCTGCGCGATGGGATGAATTGGTAGGTTTCAGGGAGTTGGTGACGAAGAGGTGATGCCCCACCCAAACCCTCCCCTAAAGGGAGAGGGCTTTAAAAATCAAACTAATGAGGGGCAAATCAAAAGTCTCACCCTTTAGGGGGAGATTTAGAGGGGGCTTCGTATCTTTACCCCAAACTCTATCAATATGACCGGAAAATCGCCGCAGGAATCGTACACTATCATGAACGAATTGGTATTACCCAATGATACCAACACTTTAAACAACCTGATGGGAGGGCGGTTGCTACATTGGATGGATATTGCGGCCGCTATTTCGGCACAAAAGCATTGCAACAGGATAGTGGTTACGGCATCGGTGGATAATGTATCGTTTAAGGCACCGATAAAATTGGGCGATGTGATCAGCATTGAAGCAAAGGTTACGCGTGCATTCACTACCTCGGTAGAAGTAAGGATGGACGTTTGGGCGCAAAATATCCCATCGGGCACCAAAGTGAAAAGTAACGAGGCTTACTATACTTTTGTGGCTTTGGATAAAGACGGGCAAAAAACAGCCGTGCCCGAGCTGATCCCCGAAACAGAAAAAGAGCAGGCATTATATGAAGGTGCACTTCGCCGTCGCCAGTTAAGGTTGATATTAGGCGGAAAAATGAACCCTAATGATGCTACAGAGTTGAAAGCACTGTTTTTTGTCGATGAGTTACCGCCCAATCTCGGCGAAGAAATAAAGCAGTAACAAAATAAACTACTGGTGGTCTAACAGATAGCTTAACAATAAAACTATTTGTACCATGAGATACTTTTTGTGCTTTTTACTGCCACCTGTTGCCATCCTTACCACCGGCAGGATAGGGGCATTTATACTGAATATATTTTTAACCCTCTTTTTCTGGATCCCCGGCGTAATTCATGCCATCCTGGTAACCAGCGATTACTATGATGCCAAACGTCACAGGCAACTGATGCGGGCTACAAGGCGGGCACGGTGGTGACCGTTGATCTTTTTGATTGCGTTGATTTCGCTGATTCCTAAATGGTGCAGAATGATTTTACAGGGATGATTAGCCTCATTTTAGTCAAACTTTTAAAAAATCAATGCAATCAACGTAATCATCCCATCAACGGTTTATCTTTGTCGCATACATCGGATTTTCACTAACCTGATCATAACAAAAAAAAAAAAGGAAAATCAACGAAATCAACGCAATCAAAAAGAAAATCAACGGTGCAGAAAGGCAAACTATTAATTATCGATGATGAAGAACGCCTCCGCAATCTGCTGGCGCGGATATTGCAACTGGAAGGCCATGAAGTAATTACCGCAGGTACGGGCAAAGAGGGACTTAAAAAATTACAGCAGGATACCATACATGTGGTACTAAGCGATGTAAAGCTGCCCGATATTGATGGCATTACCCTTTCTGAAACCATCAAGAAAAACTATCCTAATACCGAGATTATTGTTTTAACCGCTTACGGTACCATTAACGATGGTGTAAAAGCTATTAAAGCCGGGGCATTTGATTATATTACCAAAGGCGATGATAATGAAAAGATCATCCCGCTGGTAAGCAAGGCCATGGATAAAGCCCTGCTGCAGCAAAAAGTTGCTGAACTGGAAAGCAAACTAAATGATAAGTTCGGTTTCGACAGGCTTATCGGCAAATCGACAGCTATCAGCGATGTGATCAAATTGGCTCAAAAGGTGGCCCTTACTGATACTACTGTATTGTTGTTAGGTGAAACTGGTACAGGCAAGGAGATTTTTGCCGAAGCCATTCACCAGGCCAGTAACCGTAGCGCTAAATCATTTGTGGCTGTAAATTGCAGCGCGTTCACCAAAGAATTGCTGGAAAGCGAGCTGTTCGGCCATAAAGCTGGGTCATTTACCGGGGCTGTAAAAGATAAAAAAGGACTTTTTGAAGAAGCCAACAGCGGCACCATATTTTTAGATGAGATAGGCGAACTTGATCACGATCTGCAAGCTAAATTGCTCCGTGTGCTTGAATCGCAGCAATTCATCAAAATAGGGGATACCAAACCTACCCAGGTTAATGTACGCATCCTGGCCGCTACCAACCGTAATTTACTAAATGAGATCAACGACGGTCATTTCCGGTCAGATCTGTATTACCGTCTTTCTGTTTTCCAGATCACGTTGCCTGCATTGCGTGAGCGTAAAAAAGATATCAAACTACTTGCCGAATACTTTATGCAACACTTCGCCCTCAAAGTAAAAAAGCAGGTAAATGTTTTGGGTGATGAGTTTGTTGAAAAACTGGAGGCCTACCCATGGCCAGGTAATATTCGCGAACTTAAAAATATTGTTGAACGGGCTGTGATCCTTACAGATAGTAATGTGCTTGATGAAAGCCTGCTGCCTTATGAAGTTCAGCAGCAACAGGTAAAAAGCGGTGCGCCGATTTCGGCGTTCGATCTTTCATCTGTTGAAAAGCTGCATATTCAACGGGTGCTTAACCATACCCACGGCAACCGTGCCGAAGCTGCACACCTGTTGAATATCGGTGTGGCTACTTTGTACAGGAAGTTGAAGGAATATAATTTAGAATGATTTCAGATTTCGATTTCGGATTTTTTTAA
>NZ_DASVOB010000732.1:0-3824 GCF_036383575.1 Mucilaginibacter sp. | reverse complement strand
AGTATGATTTAAACATATCTGGAGGTAATGACAAAACAACCTACTATATGGGCGGGCAGTATCTCGATCAAACCGGGATATTGATAGGCAACAGCTTCAAAAGATATTCAGGTCGTTTAAATTTAGATAGTAAGGTTGATAAAAATTTAAGCATCGGCATGAACTTAAGTTTTTCAAATACTATCAATAACCGGGTTTCAAATGATAATGCATTCAGCACACCTCTACAGGCAGTGGCGCTATCGCCGATAACACCTCTTATCGACCCGCGCAGCGGTTTAATAAGCGGTACTCCTCCTGGTGAATCTGAAGATTTTCCTTTGTATTACAATCCGCTTATCAGCAAAAATAATGCAGCCTATCAGTCAACAGTTTATCGCACTATTGGTAATGTATACGCCAATTGGGAAATTGTAAAAGGCTTAACATTCCGTTCGGAATTCGGTCTCGACCAGTTAAACCAGGCTGAGGATAGTTATTACGGAAGCGCTACTTTCCGTAATACAGGTACAAACAATGGGTTTGGGGAAAATACAACCACGCAAGTATTGAACTATAATACCAATAACTATTTTAGTTATAAAAACATTTTTGGAAATGATCATTCAGTAGATTTAACGTTGGGAACAACCTATCAGAAATCCCGTACTGTTGGTAACGATGTACAGGGGCAGGAGTTTGCCTCTGATGCTTATAAAAAATTAAAGGCTGCAGCTGTGATTGTTTCAGGTGCATCATACGATAGTCCATACAGCTTTTTAGCCTATTTCTTTAGAGCTAATTATTCGTATAAGGGTAAATACCTGTTTTCGGGAAGTGTGCGCGAAGATGGATCATCGAGGTTTGGTTCAAACAATCGTTATGGATTTTACCCATCAGGTTCGGTAGGTTGGATATTGACCGAAGAGGACTTTTTGAAGAACAATAACCTGCTAAGCAATTTAAAAGTTAGGGCAAGTTATGGTTTAACAGGTAACGCTAATATTGGTAATTTCTCGTCATTAGGTTTGTTTTCTGCAGCAAATTATAATGGTGTAGGTGGTCAGCGCTTTTCTCAGATAGTTAATCCAAACTTAAAGTGGGAAACAACTGCTGCGCTTGATTTGGCTGTTGATTTTGGTTTCTTCAATAACAGGTTATCAGGTAGCTTTGATTACTACAAGAAAAATACCCGTGATCTGCTGTTGAATGTAAATCTTCCGGGTACGTTAGGGATATCTACACAATTGCAAAACCTTGGTAAGCTATCTAATAAAGGATTTGAGCTTGAATTATCATCAGATAACTTTGTTGGTAAATTTAAATGGTCAACCAGTTTAAATGCTTCTTATCAAATAAACCTTATTAAAGATATTAAGGGGCAGGTTATAACTGATAACAATATCAACTATGTAATGGCTGGGCAGCCCATAGGTGTATTCTACATGCCTGAATATGCAGGGGTAGATCCTGCCAATGGGGATGCATTATATTACAAAAACGCAAAGGGGACTGATGGAAAGCTGGATCGTACTAAAACAAATGACCCTACCCAGGCACAAAATGTTGTGGTAGGTTCACCTACGCCTAAATACTACGGAGGTATTACAAATACATTTGGGTATAACGGTATTGAATTAGCTGTAACTTTTCAGGGGGCATTCGCTTACAAGGTATATAATGCCGCGGGCCAGTATATGAGTACCAGCGCAGGTAACGGCTTCGATAACCAAACAGTAGACCAGTTAAAGTACTGGAATAAACCCGGCGACATAACCGATATACCTGAACCACGCTTGTTTTACGGCAACGGTATCAGTACCTCAAGCAGGTATCTTTCAGGAGCCAGCTACGTTCGTTGCAAAACAGTAACATTGGGTTATACCTTGCCAAAAGCAGTGGTTAACAAATTGAAATTGCAAAAAATAAGAGTATATGCAAGTGCTTATAACCTGTTTTTAATTACAAAATATAAAGGATGGGATCCTGAAGTAAATTCAGACGAGCTGCCGAGTAATGTTGATTTAAGTAATGACTTTTACTCGGCTCCGCAGCCACGCACTATAGTATTTGGTATTAATATAGGCTTATAATAGTAAAAAATTACAGAAATGAAAAAGATGAAGTTTATATATATATCAGCAACGACATTAATTGTATGCTTAAGCGCATGCAATAAACAGCTTAATATAAAGCCGGTTGAATCTGTTGATCAAACCCTGGCTATTAAAACTGCTAAGGATGTCCAAGGTGTCTTGGTGGGGACTTATAATCGTTTGGGGCAGGTTGACGTATATGGGGGCCGCATATTTATGGAGCCTGATCTGTTAGCCACGCAGGCTGAAATTACCTGGACCGGTACCTACACTGGCTTAACTCAAATAACTGTGCAGGCTATAACAAGAGACAACAGTTTTGTTGAAAATACCTGGCTGGATGCCTATCAGGTAATAAACCAGGCAAACACTGTACTTGCTAATTTAGATAAAGCTGATAATGCAGACGATAAAACAAGATGGGAAGGGGAAGCTAAATTTATAAGGGGTTTGATGTATTTCGATTTGGCTCGTTTATATGGAAAATCATGGAATGATGGAGATCCATCAACTAACTTAGCAGCCGCTATTGTGTCAAGCTCAACTACCTCCGCGGATAGCGAAGGGGCTAAAGTTGGCCGGTCGACAGTTAAGCAGGTTTATGATCAGGCAATCAGTGATTTAAAAAAGGCCGAAAGTATACTGCCTGCTGACAACGACTTTTATGCCAATAAATATGCTGCATCCGCAATACTGGCAAGGCTTTATCTGCAGCAGGGTGATTATGCAAATGCTTTAAAAGAAGCCAATGCCGTTATCACATCGGGACAGTTTTCGCTTGTAACTGATTATACTAAAGAGTTCTTGTTATCAAGTAAACCATCTCATCAGGAAAATACTACCGAAGATATCTTTGCTATTCAGGTTACTCAACAGCAAGGTATAAATAGTTTGAATGAATTTTATGCGTCATCCGGAAACGGCGGACGTGGAGATATCAAAATAACCGACGATTTTTTAGCGGGTTTTGAGGCAGATGATGTAAGAGGCAAGTTCTATACAATCACATCGGTTAACAGGACTAAGAAGTTCGATAACCAGTATGGGAACGTACACGTGGTACGCCTTGCAGAAATGTACCTGATCCGTGCAGAGGCTAACCTTCGTGGAGGAACAGCTACAGGTGCAACACCGGCAAGTGATGTTAATACTATAAGGAAGAGAGCTGGGCTTGCTGCTTTGGCAACTGTAAACCTTGCTGCCATATTAACGGAACGTGTACATGAGCTATGTTTTGAGGGCGGATTTTTTCTGCATGATGCAAAACGGCTAAAACAAAATGTGAACGGGCTTCCTTACAATTCTCCTAAACTGGTGTATCCAATCCCTCAGCGCGAAATTTTAGCTAATTCAAAATTAGTACAAAATGAGGGTTATTGATTGTTTAATAGATCTTTATTAATTAAAATCCCGGATAACGTAATGTTGCCGGGATTTTTGTTGTGGTATAGATTTTATTTTTTGCTAAATGATGAACACACATATACTAAATGTGGTTAAACTATATAGAAGTGCTAACCAACACGATTGAACCTAATTTAAATGAACCATGGAAGATGAACAAATACTTGCCGCCCTGAATGCTCACTGGCAGGCATCGGCAGCCGGTGATATAAACACAGAGCATGATATCTACGATGATGATGTGATCTGTGATTACCCCCAGTCGGGCGAGCGGATTTTTGGACGAAATAATTTACAGGCCCTGAGGGGGCATCACCCGGGTAAGCCGTCGGGCTTCCGTGTTAG
>NZ_DASVOB010000731.1:0-2793 GCF_036383575.1 Mucilaginibacter sp. | reverse complement strand
CACTTCATCCCCTTGTTGCTGCAACAGGGTATTTTTGTATTGGAGATTTGGCAAAGTATCAGTACTGGTGCGGCAACTTATAATACACCGGTCTTTCGGCAAGTGAGCCCGGTACTGAATGTGGCGACGTTTATTTCGGCGGTTGTCTACCTGTATATTTCCTTCAGGCTGATAGAAAGCTATTACGGGCAGTTGAAATTCAATGACGTAAATGACCGTTACCGTAACCAAATGCGCTGGCTGCACCGGTTAATCAAGGCTTTTGGCCTTTTATGGCTATTATGGCTGCCATATACTGCTGCAGATTATTTTTATTTCCATTACCGGTTAGGTGTTCACGTGTACTACCCTTTGTATTTGCTGTTAGCCGGAATGATGATCTGGATAGCGGCGACAGTCCATTCAAAACCCGACCCCTCAGCTATTGTGCAGGCTTCCCCGGTTTCAAAAACACCGGTCCCGGCGGCGCTCAGGCAAAAAGGAACCTGGCTCCGGCAAGCTATGGAGGCTAAGCGGTATTATCAGGATGCAGAGCTGAATTTGGCCTCGCTTGCCGAAAAGCTTGGTGTCACCGTTCATGAACTATCCCGTATCATCAACGTGGCGCTCAAAAAAAACTTCAACGATTTTATAAACGAATATCGCGTTGCGGATGTGATCTGGAGAATGCAGGACCCGGCTTTCGCTCATATAACCTTGCTGGGTATTGCACTGGAGTCCGGGTTTAATTCAAAATCAACCTTTAACCGCATTTTTAAACAAATGACCGGCAAAAGCCCGGCGGAATATAAAAATGAACCCCAAAAAGAGTTCCCAAGTTATAACTTAAGACGACACACGCAGTTTGCAGGAGTAATTTCGAACCATGAAGCCACGGTCATGTGGTCTTCCGGGAAATTAAACCGCAGCTATATGTTCAAAAATTATTTTAAGATCGCCTGGCGCAATATCACCCGCCACCAAAGTTACTCGGCCATTAACGTGGCCGGGCTGGCAGTAGGGATTGCAGCCTGCCTGCTTATATTTGTAGTTGTTCAATATGAGTTGAGCTTTGATACTTATCAACCCGGCTATAAAAGCACCTATCGCATCGTAACCAAAAAAGAGCGGGAAGGTAATGTCAGGTATAGCGCCGGGATCTCGGCACCTGCTGTAGACGCTTTTCGCCTTTATTTCTCGCAGGCTACTATTGCAGGTGTTAATGCTATTTATGGCAGCCAGATCGTGGCCCCGGCGGCTAACGGCAATCCGGCAGGCGATAAAAAATTTGTTGAGAACACCGGCATCATGTTCGCCGAACCCCAGCTTTTCGATATTTTTTCAGCAACCTGGCTCGCCGGCAGTGCATCGGCCTTGAAAGATCCCAATATGGTGGTGATAGATCAAAGCAGCGCCATAAAATATTTTGGCAGCTGGCAATCGGCGGTAGGAAAAACGCTCAGAATGGACAATCTGCTTACGCTAAAGGTTGCAGGTGTGATACAGGATGTTCCCCCAAATACCGACCTTCCGTTTAAAGTATTGATTTCGTACACCACCTGGAAACTGAACGCAAAAAGCTATAATTATTCATATACTTGGGACGAGACCAGCAGCGACTGCCAGGTATATATAAAATTTCCCGCAAAGGTGTTGCAAAGTACGGTCGAAAGTCAAATGCTCAGCTTTTCCGAAAAGCAATTTAATAGTAATAATAAACACACTGCCAGAAAAAGATATGCTGTAGCACAGCCCTTATCAGCTATCCATTTTGATACCAGCTTTGGCGGTACGCTGGGCGATCACATAACCAGCAGGTCCACGCTCCGCACCCTGTCGCTTATCGCGGTACTGATCATTGTTATGGCGTCCATTAATTTCATTAACCTCTCAACGGCGCAATCAATCGGCCGATCTAAAGAGGTAGGGATCCGCAAAGTACTGGGCAGCAGCCGTGGGCAATTAATAGGCCTGGTGATGTGCGAAACGGCCATTATCGTACTGTTTTCGGCGGGGCTTGCGGTATGTATGGCCGAAATAGCTTTACCATTACTCAAACATATAGCCAGCGTTCCGGATACCATTGGTTTGTTCAATCCCGGGATATTGCTTTGCCTGGCTTATGTAATAGTTGCTGTGGTGCTGCTTTCGGGAATATATCCGGCAATTATCGTATCAGGATTTAAACCTATCCAGGCGCTTAAAAACAGGATCAATTCTGCCGCGGTCGGCGGTATCTCGCTCCGCCGTGTGCTGGTAGTTACCCAGTTTGCCATTTCACAGTTGCTGATCATAGGAACGGCCATTGCCGTTAAACAAATGGATTTTGTAAACAACGCGGACCTTGGATTTAACAAAGAGGCTGTATTGGCTATACCATGCCCTGCTGATAGCGTCGGTTTATCGCGATTGAATAGCTTTAAACAACAGGTGCTTGCATTGCCGGGTGTAAAAACAGCCAGTTTTTCGGCTGATGCACCATCGTCGTCGCATAACAATTCAAGCAATTTCTATTTCAATCATTCAGATAAAGATCCGGGCTTTGATGTGTTCATGAAAGTGGCCGATGCGGATTACTTTAAAACGTTTGACCTCAAGGTTGTAGCAGGTAGGGTATATGGACCCAGCGATACCGCGCGAGAGTTGGTGGTTAATGAAACCCTGGTACACAAACTCGGTATTAAACGGGCCGACGATGCTTTGGGCAAAACCATCACTTTCGACAGTTATGGAAACCTGCCCATCGTAGGCGTTGTTGCCGATTTTAAAACAAATTCCATGCGCGAGGAAATTAAACCGCTGGTGATGTACCCC
>NZ_DASVOB010000730.1:0-34473 GCF_036383575.1 Mucilaginibacter sp. | reverse complement strand
AAAGACAAAGTAGTTGTAATCAACAAAAAATCGATGCCCGAAATGCCATCAAGCAATGTGCTTTTTGCCTATGTAGATAGTCAGAAACGACTTTGGATAGGTACCTCAAAAGGCACTCTCATGATTGATAAAAGCGTTATTACCTCATTTAACAGCCTCAATAATACCCCGCTAAAAAATGCAACCATTTCGGGCGCGGTAGAGGATGAAAAAGGAAATGTTTACTTCTCTTTGGTTGATTGCAATAAGCAATCCGGCGAAAGTGATAGTGACAAAGAAGGTGTAGCTGTATTAAAGTTTAATGGTAACTGGCTTCACTATAACGATAAAAACTCGGGCATACCAGCTAATCATGTTAATACTATGTTATACGATAAGTTTGAGCATGTTTTGTGGCTGGGAACAGATGAATCGGGCATAGTACGATTTGACCTTAATGATGGCTGGGAAAATTATCACAATAATAATTCACCGCTGCCAGGCTTTACTATTTACCAGATGGTACAGGATTCAAAAGGCGTTATTTATGCAACTACTGCCAATGGTTTGCTAAGGATCAGGAAAAAGTCAGGGGCTTAAAAAGTTTGAGACAAACATTATAACATAGTTATCAGGTGTGTTTTTGAGCGTGGTAACTAAAAAGAAAAGCAAGAAATACTACGCTTTTACGGGGGCACTATAACGTAATACTCCAGGCAATTTTATTCTTATTAACAACAACCTCAGGATATATAAACCTGGTATTCTTTTTTTCGTCTGGCTATGAGTCCTGGTATTACTTTCCCGCCGGCCTTTTTCCACATCAGGAATGCCGCTTCAAGGCGTTCATCAGATATTCCCTCGTTTACAAGTTTATGTACAGTTGAAGTTTTGAACCCTCCGGTGCCTATGTTATAGGTTAAACTAACAAGTGCGTTGAAATTATTCTGCGTGATATCATCGCGGGTGGTTGAGTAAACTGCAAGTTCATAAGGCCTCAGCATCACCAAAAACATATCATCGGCCTGTTGCTGGGTTATAGGCGGATCTTGCAGAGTAACCTTTTTACCTGTTGCTGGATAGTAAGTTTGACCAAAACCAATAGTGGGAATACCCACCAGGTCAAGATAAGGGTGCAAAATACAACCTTCAAACTGTTTGATAAGATTAAGACCAGCCTGGTCTAACTGCGTAATTTCCATAACGTTTAGGTTAAATATATTGTCACTAATTAACGCAATCTACTTTACAACATCAATCCGCTAAAACACTGTTTTTCGACCCGTTTTTTCCTCCCAAAAAACAACGCCCCGGATCTCACCCCGGGGCGCTTCATAGTATAAAATTATACTAATCAACTAAATCTCAATTTATCATTGAGAATCGGCTGGCTATTTCTTGTTCTGATTTTAATTCACTCTCCTGAAATCTACATTAGTGATCTTGATCCCGGTTGTACCCAGCGTTGAACCACCCGAACGGATCAGCACATAAGCAGTACCGCTTGTAGGGAAAGATACAACATTACCGCTGCCCGCACATGATATTGACGATAACAAACCGTTAAAAGGCGATTTACCGCAGCCATTCCAGGTATTCAGTGCAATACGGGTACCGCCATCGGCATAGTCACTCGCTTCAGAAGGTACCGCCTGGCCAACATAAACCTCAAACCAGCAATCGGTGGCACCTGAGCCGGCTACGTTCATATCAATCTTGTATTTTTTATTAGCCCTTACTTCAACAGCCTGAACAATGCCCTGCTGACCCCAGTTACCGCCGGTTGCCAGTACGCTGCCATCGGTGTTTACCTTAAATGTTACACCATCGCCACGGTGATAGATCTGCCATTTTGTATTATCTATCAGGTTGGTTTTAGGGGTGATAGCATCAATCAGATCTGCAACACTGAAGTAAATAATAGCCTTGTTCATATCGGTATTTACTTCCTGTTTTGATGAGTTAGCTATTTTAATACCCAGTGCAGCTATTTTACCGTCATACTTATTAAGGGCGGCAATCTTTATTTTAGGCGTAATACTGCCCTTCATAATGTTGTTGTTTAGCGCAACGGTGTCTTTCGCATCCAGGGTATAATCGGCTGGGTCGAGCAACACGGTATTTGCCGGCAATGTTCCGGCGGTTATTAAACCGGCAATAGCGCTGTTATCTGTGCTTACATCAACGGTTAACGTTTCAAAATTTGATTCGCCGCCACGATATACCGGGATGGAAAAGTTTACCGTGCTTTTCGCACTGTCAACCTTAAGTGAGCTCCCGGCCATTACGTCAACAAGACCGTTTGGCTTTTCAGAATCGGGCAGGTATACCTTTACCTCAGGATTTGATTTTACACCGTTCAGGTACTCCTGTTTGCAGCCTGCAACTCCCAGCAACAGGCATGCTGCCGAAAGCTTTACTAATGATGCATTAATTTTCATGAAAATATTTTTTACATTATTAATTTAAATCATTGACAGATCATCGCCCCAAAAACGAAGCGATGATCCGGTTATATTTACCAGCCCGGATTTTGTGTCCAGCCTGTTTTTGAAATTTCGGCCTGCGGTATAGGATACCATTCCATTTTGGTGGTAAATACCCTGTCTTCCAGCTTTTTCACAGTGTAAACACCGGCAGCAGTAATATCAATACGGTTTACCTGTTTACTGAAATAGCTTACACCTTTTTTCCACCTGCGTACATCCCATAAGCGATTGTTTTCAAAGCTTAGCTCAACATTACGCTCGTGTTCAATAGCCTGCTGATTTAATTGCGCTGCCGTTAAGGCAGGCATTTGCACACGCTGCCTTACCCTGTTAATGGCTTGCAAAGCTGTCATCCCAAATCCCTGCGGATCGGCATCAGGCCCGTAAGCATTAAACATCGCCTCGGCGTAGCTCAGCAAAACATCGGCATACCTGAAATAGATCCAGGCGTGATTGGTAGTTGTATTGTTGATCAAATCGACAGATTGGTTTGACCATTTTGACAAATAGTAGCCTGTTTTGGTAGCGTTTTGCCTTGGTAAACCGCTGTTACCTCCAAAATAGGTTTGGATTGTAGTTGATTTGAACGATGCACCGTTATAAACAACAGTAGCAGCAAAACGCGGATCGCGGTTGGTGTAGGGAGCCGCCGCATGAGCAGGGTTATTCCAGTCAAACGGAACCGAACCGGTGATAGTGCTTCCTGATTTTACAAGTACCTCGTAATCACTAACCAAATTTTCTGTCGGCGTTAAGCTGTTTCCGTTGCTATTTTGAAACACAATTGGAAAGTTGTTGTACTCAATGGAGTTTATAGCACCATAACGGCGGTAAAAGATCACCTCGCCCGATGTGGTATTATTTGCACCAAACAGGTTAGAGTAGCTGGCATCAAGCGAGTAACTGCCCAAAGCAATTACATCATGCGCCGCAGCCGCAGCCTGAGCCCAGGTAGTAGTTGAGCCGTTTGCAGTGAACAGCGGGCTTGCACCATAAAGCAGGGCTTTGGCTTTTAATACCTTAATAGCACCATTGGTTACACGGCCAGCCTCATACCATGAATATGGCGAAAGGTTAGCAGGGATGATGGCAGCAGCCTTATCACATAATGAGGCGATGTATTTGATACATTCATCAACCGAATTACGTTGTACGTTTTTCCAGGTATTAGGATCACTATAATCAAGCGGCTGCTCAAAAATAGGCACACCACCATAGCGCTTCACCAACTCAAAATAAAAGTAGGCTTTTAAAAACAAGGCCTCACCTTCCATAAACTTAACGTTGTTACGGGCGTTGAAGTAGGTAGTTGAATCTGTAGAGGTAATTTTATCCTTGATGTAGTTGATATCAACCTTATCCTTATTTTTAAGGTAAAGGTTTGCCTGGCGGATACCATCGAAATTACGGGCCCAAACATCATTCGGGTTATTGTACTGGTTCCAGGTACCATAATTGAAAGCCTGCACACGCTCAACCGAGTTTGTAGCTTCCGCTTCGTCGGTTGCTGCATCAAGATCAAGGTCTGCAAAACCATCGGGCATGTAGCTATAGGTATTCCACATCTGTTGCTGTACATACGTGTAGTTTGAATACAGCTTGTCAGTGGTAATGTCGGCCTTAATGGTTTGCACCTCAAGGTAATCATGCTTACATGATGAGTAAAGCACGGTGCCCAGAGCCAGCATTGTTATTATATATCGATTTCTTTTCATTTCCTTGTAAATCAAATTTTAATACTACAATTTCACTTTCATACCAAATGTTACTGCTTTTACCAAAGGATAGCCCATAGACAGGCGCTCGGCCTCAAGGCCTTCTATCTTATCCCAGGTAAACAGGTTGGTACCATTCACGAAAACCCTTACGGCATCAAGCTTTCTTAAAAATCCGCGCTGAGGCAGGGTGTACCCCAATTCAACACTGCGTAATTTCAGGAAGTTGCCATTGCGCATCCAGAAATCAGATTGCTGGTCGTTGTTAGGATTTGCAAGGGTTGATAACCGCGGCGAGGTAGCAGTAGCGGCGTTTTGAGGCGTCCAGCTGTTTGCCGAAAATTCAGAGATATTATTATTGTATACAAACGGATGGGTATAAGTATATGCATCATCAAGCAGGCTTACAGTGCGGTGCAATACGCCCTGCAGGTAAGCGTCAAAATCAAAACCGGCATATTTGAAACCAAGGTTAAAACCTAAAGTGATCTCAGGTAGTTTTGCATAGTTCATTGGCACTTTATCATAATCATTGATGATCCCGTTACCGTCCTGATCTTTGAATTTCAGGTCGCCGGGTTTTACGTTAGTATATGATGAGGCAACAACACCCGATTTTAAATTACCATTGGCATCAAAATCCGATTGCTGGTAAAAGCCTGTATATACCAGCCCTTTCATCTGGCCAATAGGATATCCCTGGGTGTACAGGTAATTGTATGGCTGCGGGTTTTCGGACCGTTTGGTGATCTTGTTACGGGCGTAAGCAATGGAGCCACCTACGTAGTATTTAAATTTGTAATCGTTTTGCTCGTACTTTAATGAAGCCTCCAAACCTTTGTTCTGCACTTCGCCGGTGTTGGCGTATTGCAGGTTAAAGCCTGTGTAATCAGGTACCGATGCTGATGGGATCTCCAAAATACCTTTACGTTTTTCGGTAAACACATCTAAAGTACCCGACAGTTTTTTGAACACGGTAAAATCAAGACCTACGTTTAAAGTTGTTTTCTTTTCCCATGCAAAATCAAGATTAGCAAAAGGGCCTTCGGTCAGACCTCCGTGTGCGGTATTACCGGTACCTGTGATCCAACCAGCTGCGCCAACTGCATATTGCTGGTATAAAAAGCGGTAAGCTTCATTGATATTACCAACAGTACCGTATGATGCACGCACTTTCAGGAAGTTGATGGTTGAGTTATCTTTCAGGAAATCTTCTTTAGATGCTATCCAGCCCAAACCCAAAGCTGGAAACCAGCCATAACGGTGACCCGGTGCAAAATCGGCCGAGCCGCTGTATGAACCCGAAAGATCAACAATGTATTTTTTATCGTAGTCATAAGTCACATTACCGGCAATGCCTTGCGTACGTACCTGGTAAACAATACCATCATGCGTATAACCCTGCCTGCGGGCCTGGATCATACCGGTAAAGGTTGATTTGCCAAAAGTGCGGTCGTAATCAAAACCTGCCCTTACGGTTGTACGGTTCCAGTGCGCGCCGCCGCCGTCACTGCTCGACTGGCTGATCGGTGTTACAGGGGTTGAGCCATAAATGGCATTTCCCTGTGCATCCTGACCGGTAATTTCGTATGAGTTTACCGAGAATTGTTTCTGGTAGATACCTACATACTGGTTAGCAAAAGATACTTCGCCTTTTAAGTCGAGGCCTGGGGTAAGTTTATCCAGCTTTTGTACAAAGCTAAAGTTGGTTTGCAGGTTACGGGTATGGGATTGGTAAACACCATTTTGCTGTAACAGCTGTACCGGGTTAAATTTATATACCGAGCTGTTGCCCCATGTGCCGTTAGGGTTTTTTACCGGGAAGGCAGCTGCCGGGATAGCCATGATGTTATTGAACACCTGTGCCGCGGTAAAGCCTGATGGTGTATTCCTGTCTTCAGTAATACCGCTGATGTTGGCGGTTACTAACAGGTTTTTGTTAAGCTGCAACTCAATATTTGCCCTGAGGTTTAACTTGGTGTATTTGGCATTGGTACCAAAATCTTTGTCAATGATATCGGCATTTTTGTATAAACCTTCAAAGTTGGTATAGTTCATCAGCACAAAAAAGCGGGCTGTGTTGTTACCTCCACGGAAACCGAAATTATAATCCTGGATAGCCGAAGTCTTTTTGAGCAGCTCATCATACCAGTTCACATTTGGGTGAAAAGGGTCATTAGCTGCCTTATACAATTCGGGATTTGCGTATTTAATGGGCAAACCATCGTTAGTAAGCGCGTTGTTATAGTTGGTGGTATAGCCATAAGCGTCCATCACTTTAGGCAGATCGATAGGGCTTAATATGCCGTATTTACCATTTACAAACACCTGCGTTTTATTTAATACCGCGCCTTTTTTGGTACGAATGCTTAATACACCCGAACCACCTTCAAGTCCATAAACTGCCAATGCAGCCGCATCTTTCAGTAAGGTAACCGATTCAATTTCATAAGCCGAAAGGCCGCTGATAGCACCCATATCAACCTGGAAACCATCAAGGTATATCAGCACCTGGTTACCCTGAAGGTTCCAGCTGCTTACCCCCCTCATGTAAAAGGTTGGATTATCGTAACCAGGCTCGCCCGATCCGGTAACTACAGTTAAACCGGGGATCCGGCCCTGCAATGTATTAAGCAGGTTGCCCGAGGTCATGCGGGTCAGGTCCTCACCCGAGAGGGTAAAAACCGCGCCAGTGTTACGCCATGATTTATCTATTCTTAAGCCGCCGTCAACAAAGTCTTTATATGAGCTTGCCTTTTTTATGGTGTCGGCCGGTGCCGTACCTGCGGTTTGGGCGTTAGCCGCCGAAAAACTGCAGAACGCAAACATCCAGGCCAAAAAGTTTTTATAATCTTTTTTCATTGTTTCTCACTAATTGTTAATGTTTAAAAGCCTGTTACCAACCTGGATTTTGTCCGTCCCAGCTACTATTGCCTAAATACCTTAAACTGATCTCGGTACTCGGAAAAGGAACATAGTAATATTTGGCAGGGAACACCCTTGTAACAAATGGCACAGTTGTCCATGTGCGTTTTAATTGTCCGCCAACGTTCCTGGCAGTTGTTTGAATACCGTGTAATACCGTATTCAATACAGTTTTGGCTTTTAACCAGCGGTTCAGGTCATTATAGCGATGGCCTTCGTAAGCAAACTCAATAGTTTCCTCATTTTGAACCGCATCCCTGAACGCATCAATAGTGGCCGGGTTTTTATCAGGCATCCCGGCACGTTGCCTGATCTTGTTCAGATAAGTTGCAGCTTCGGCACTTGGGCCCTGGTATTCGTTAAGCGCTTCGGCATAACCAAGGTAAAACTCGGCAAGGCGAAACACCGGCCAGGCAAAGTGGTTATCGGTCATGTTATCAACCCTTGCAACAAACTTGTAGGTTTCGGTAGCGTAACCATCCACACCAGCATCACTGCTGGCCAAATTACCGTCTGTGCTGTAATCACCTTTTTTGTAGTAAGCGAGGATACCGCGCTGACTGCTGTAATACTTACCATCATAAGCAATGGTTTGATAAAAACGAGGGTCGAGGTTCCAGGCTGTGGCATCCGCCGGTAAATCTGCACCAGTAGCAGGCATTGTCCATTTGGTGCCGTCGCGTTTTTCGTATTGCTGGATGAACTCGATAGGCACGTTATTTTTAACACCCCATTGAGCCAAACGCAGTTTCGACGACAGGTACTGGCCCCATGCCGAACCATCACCCCAGCCGCCCCCGGCACCCGGAACCTGGTTTGAAGTGTTAACCAAGATCAGCTCCTGATTGGCAAACACGTTCCATACCGATTCATAATCGCCTAAAGTTGCATAGGTTTCGCCGGTTGTTTCGGGCTTACCTGTATTGTATAAAGAAACACCACCGGCAGCCGCATTATCCAACACATCTTTAGCAGCTTTAGCAGCCTTGTTCCAGCGTTCTTTGTCATAGCTGGCATAAGCCAATACAGTATCGCGGCTGTCATTAAACCTTGCACCTGATACTTCGCCTTTCATACCGGCAGGTGTATTATAAAGCGGGCTCGCTGCATACAACAGGATCCTTGCCTTTAAAGCCAGGGCGGCCAGTTTGGTAACCCTGCCAAAATCTGCACTTGGGCGTGTAGCCGGCAACATGGTAGCTGCCTGGTCGCACCATTTCACAACGCTGTCAACAACTGATTGTACCGAACTACGCGGGATAGCTATTTTCACTGTACCATCAAGCGGTTTGGTTACGATAGGCACACCGCCGTAATACCTGAACAATTCGTAATGCTGCATAGCACGGCAAAACAAGGCCTGGCCTTTGGTATCAGTTTTCCATGCATTATCGGCATCGGCTACCTTATCAATATTTTTCAGTACGAGGTTAGCCTGCCTGATGCCTTTATAATGCCAGTAAAAACCGGCGCCGTTATCCTGTCCAAAACCATAATCGCAATTGTTATCGGCACTCATGTTACCGGTAATGTACGAGCCTGTGTTAATGGTATTTGAAGCCCAGTCATAAGCCGGGTGGATGATATAAAGCTGATCGGTCAATGCTTCGGGACGACAGCCATCGTACGTTTCAGGAAAATATCCCCTAACACATAGCATATACATCTGGGCCACCGCATATTGAGCCTGGTTGCGGGTATCAAAAATGGTATCAACCGTTACCGCACCGCCTTTAGGCTTTTCAAGAAAAGTTTTTTTACAGCTTGTTGAAAGCATACTGCCTATGAAACAAGCCACAAGCAGTAAAATAATATTTGTTCTTTTCATCATTGCTATATTTTATGATTAAAAATTAACATTAACGCCTACGTTATAGGTGCGGGTAAGCGGGTAACCGATATAACCTAAGTTTTCAGGATCGCCCCAGATCTTGTTTGGCGACCATGTATAAAGGTTATATCCGTTGATATAAAAGCGGGCAGAACGGATCCCCACTTTTTTCAAAAGTTCGGGTTTAAGCGTATAGCCTATTTCCGCATTTTTCAGCCTCACAAAGGCTGTACTTTTCAAAAAGAAGGTATTGTAGGCTGCAGCCTGGTTATAAGCAGCAATTGGGAAATCAATGCGGTCGCCATGGTCATAACGATCCTGGGTGTACCTGTTCAAATCCACATCAAACAATGATTGCTGTTTGTTAAAGTGGAGCTCCTGCATGGCATATTTAGCCACCCCTGACTGTCCCTGTAGCAAGGCCGAAAAATCGAACCCATGGAAATTGAAACCGAATGACACACCGTAGCTCAACGTAGGCAGATCAGTTTTGCCTGAACGTACATAGTCTTTTTCGTTAATAACACCATCGCCGTTAACGTCTTTCAGCCTTACCTCGCCTGGTTGCAAAGGTGCACCCGCATAACCAAGATCTTTTTGGTATACAGGGTTACCTGCCGCGTTGTTATACGGTTTGCCATCTTTACCAACAGCCAAAACCGGTTGCGACAATATCGGGTTACCGCTGCCATCAATTTTGTATAGCTGTGACCAGGAAGTGTAAAGCCCGTCGGCCCGCAGGTATGAGCCCTGGTTAATTGGCCTGCCGGTAGCTGCCTGGTATTCTAAACCCGGAGCAATGGCTTCATCTTTAAACAGGATCTTGTTATGATTGGTTGAGGCATTACCTTTAATCCACCAGTTAAATTTGCCTGGGGCGCTGGTATAGCTTAATTCAATTTCATCACCCCAGTTTTTTACTTCGCCCAGGTTATATGGAGGCAAGGTTGCCTGCACTATACCCGGTATGGTGCCTTTATAAGAGAGAATGTTTTTACGATGCTCATTATAGTGATCATAAGTAAGCGAAAGGCGATCATTAAGCAGGTGTGTTTCCAAACCGATGTTTGATTTGGTAGCCGTTTCCCAGGTTACGTTAGGGTTACCCAATACGTTTTCCTGTGCACCCTGTATGGTGTTACGATCATTAAGGGTACCAAATGTATAACCACCGCCATTGTTATAACCCTGTGTATACTGCCAGGTATCGGGCAGATACAGGTAACGTGCACCGCCTATGTTGTCATTACCTACTTTACCTAATGATCCCCTGACTTTTAAATAAGTGATATAGTCAGTTTTTGGGAAAAAAGACTCATTGCTTGCAAGCCATCCTAATGAATATGCCGGCAGGAAGCCAAACCTTTTCCCTTCAGGGAAATTTTCAGACCCGTTATAACCCATGTTATATTCGGCCAGGTAACGGTCGCCGTAGTTATAAGTTACCCTGCCCGATACACCCTCGTATGCGTGCGGAAGGTCATACAACAAATGCGGATCATATTTTTTCTCGGCGTTGGCCAGGATCAAAGCGGTAACGGTGTGCTTTTTAGCAAATACACGGTTATAGTTGATAGAGAACTCGCCGTATACCTTACGCCATTTATCAGTGTAAAAATCAGTCCAGCGGGCTGGCGCAACATCATTGGTTAATTGTACCAGGATAGGATCCAGCTTATTACCGTTAGGATTTGCGCGCAAACCATACAATAACGGCGTGTATTTACCACCGGTACGGCTTTGGAAATAGCTATCATAAGCACCACGTGCGTTTACCGATAAACCGGGCGTAATATCGTCCAGTTTATAAGTTAACTTGATGGCTGAGTTTAAAGTACTGTTAGTTGTAATATTGTAGTTGTTGCTGTTGGCAATAGCGTACAACGGGTTAAGCTGGTCGTTTTGGTTGGTGAAAGGCACCACAAACTTACCATTAATTATACCAGGCGAACCAAGCGGAGATGACCATAAGATCCGTTTTTCCCAGGTGTAGCCATCGTTATCCATACCGGTGATAGTTACGTATTGGGTAGATACATCCACCGATACACGAAAATCGCTGTTTACATCAAAATCGAGATTGGAGCGCAGGTTATAACGTTTCTTTTTAAACTGCATCTCGTCAGAGAAAGGCATATAATCGGTATTGAACAAACCGCCCTGTGCCAGGTAACCTAAGGAAACAAAGTATTTAGTTGCCTTGGTACCACCGGTAATGTTGGCGTTTACCTGTGTTTGAGGGGCAAACTTATTAAAGATCTGTTTTTTCCAGTCCTGGTCAGGGTGGCCGTAAGGATCATAATAAGGGTTTGTTTGCCCGTTAATAGTTGGCGTATGAGCGTTTTGGTAATATTTCAGGTCCTCGGGCGAGTAATATATGGTAGCGTCCTTGATCCAGTTGGCATCGCGTTTGGTCACGAAATCGTTCCAGGTATGCACGTCGGCATCCTTTGAATGCTGGATCCAGTAGTTTTCATAGCTCTGCTCATTTAACAGGGTAGCATACTGGTACGAGTTAACAAAGTTTGGCATGCTCGAAAACTGCGAAATAGCCGTTTGGAAGGTAGCGCTTACTTTAGGAGCTCCCTCTTTACCACGTTTGGTAGTGATGAGGATAACACCGTTTGCACCACGCACACCGTACACTGCCGTGGCCGAAGCATCTTTCAGGATACTGATAGATTCAACCTCATTGGGGTCGATATCGTCATAGCTGTCGCGGGCAATACCGTCAACCATGATAAGCGGTGCTGTTTGGCCGGTGTAAGTACCAACACCACGCACATAAAGCGTAGCACCATCAGAACCAGGTTTACCGCTGGTTTGGGTTACCGTTAAACCCGATAAGCGACCGGCCAGCGCATTACTCAGGTTAGCAACCGGCGACTGCACCAGGTCTTTGGTGCCAATTGAAGTAATAGCGCCGGTTACGGTTTCTTTCTTTTGTACACCGTATGCCACAACCACAACCTCAGAAAGGTCTTGCGGGGCATCCTCCAGTGTAACGTTTATTTCTGAGCGGCCGTTAAGGGCAACTTCCTTAGGCCTGAAACCCACAAAGGTGAAAACAAGGCTGGCATTTGCCTCTGTAACGTTGATGGTATAATTACCATTTAAATCGGTTATAGCGGCTGCTGTCGAACCCTTTTGCTTAACAGTTACACCCGGTAAAGGCAAACCTTTACTATCAACAACTTTACCGCTAATTTTTTTAGGGGCATTATTCTCTGCCGCTGTTTTTCTGCGGATGAGAATGGTTTTGTTGTCGATAGAATAGGTTAATGACTGATTGCTTAAACACAGGTCCATGACCTGGTTTATGGTAGCATTAGTAAGATCAACGGTTACCGGTTTAGCCAGCTTAAGATCATCAGAATTATACAGGAAATCATAACTGGTTTGATTCCTGATCTCTTCGAAAACCTCTTTTAAAGTTGTTTGTTTAACCTTTAAAGTAACCTTCTGTGCATAAGTTGCGGCAGACACCTGTAAGAAGGTAACTGTTAGCAAAATAAGTGTTAGTTTCATAATAAGCACAGGTTTATATAGGCGCCCACGATGTTTGCCGCAAGTAAATGCAGTAAAATTTTTATACATTTGAATGTCAGTTTATTAATAAGTGGTTGTAATCGCTGCAATTAGTTTTACTATCTGGCATTGCCATAACAGGCTTAGGTCAGGGGCGGTCCGAAACGCTCCTGGCTTTATTTTTTTATGCTGATAGATAATTGGTTGGGATAATGGAGAGTGTAGATTTATTGCATAACGGTGATCCTCCTTCCTGTAATTTTAAAATGCACATTGCTTATTTGTTCAAGATTTTTCAGCAGGTCTGTTATGCTTTTTGAGCGGGTAAACGTACCACCAAAACGCTGAGTACTAAAATTGCCCTGGTATTCAACATCCGCATCATACCAGCGGGATACCTTCTTCATGATATCCACTATGTTATCATCATTAAACATGAAATAACCGTTTTTCCAGGCCATAGCTTCGTTGATGTGTGCTTTTGAAACTGTAATTGCATTAGCATTGCTGCCTATCACTGCCTGCTGACCTGGTTTTAACAAAGCCTGGCTGCCATTTTTACTGATCTGCACCGAGCCTTCAAGCAGCGTGGTGGTCAGATCATTATCATCAGCATAGGCCGAGATATTGAAATGCGTACCCAGTACTTTTACCTGTACGTTGTTCATCTCTACATAAAAAGGCTTGTCTTTATTTTTCGCCACTTCAAAGTAAGCTTCGCCGGTAAGTTTTACTGTACGGCTGTTACCGGCAAATTCGGTTGGGTAGCTTAATGATGATGATGAGTTTAGCCATACCTGTGTACCATCGGGCAGCACCACCTGGTACTGGCCTCCCGGTGGGATGGTGAGTGTGTTGTATAAAACGGCATTAACACCGGCATGAGTAGCATTTGGCAGCACATCATAAACCAGCTTGCCATCGCCAACTTTATTTACCTGGCTTTTCCCCAGGTTGGCAAGCGCGCCGTTAGCCGCACTATCCAGCACGATGCTTTTACCGGTTGCCAGTGTAAGTATGGCTTTATTGCTGCCCGGAACAATCCTCGCTGTGGTATTGGCAACTTCGTTTTTAACAGCGCCCATTTTTTGGCGGCGCACAAAGTAAAATCCAACAGAGACGAAAATCAAAACAGCAGCCGCAATTTTCATCCAGCCTGCATATAATTTCACGATATTGTTTTTGCCGGTGACAGGTAGAGGAATAATAGTATCATCCTTAAACCTTGAATCGGCCTTGATATCAGCCAATACTTTTTGTGCGTGGGTATTATCAAACTCAGGGGCACCTTCAAGGTTCAGCATCTCTTCATCAACTGCGCTAAATACTTCGCCGGGATTGTTGTTCAGGTAGCTGAGCAACTCCTCGCGGTCGGTACCGCTTATAGCATCGTTAAAATACTGTTCAAGTAAACTCCTGAGCCTTTCGTTATTCATGTTATTGGTTTATATACAAATTCCCCGGGAGGGGCATTTATGTATAGAACACGTAACTCAAACCATAGGACTACCCGGGTGTGAAATATTTTTTAAAAATTGTGATTTTCTTCTTTTACCGGCACGTTATTTCCAGTTATAATGGCACAGATATTTTTCCCGAACGATCATTAGGTTCATTTCTTTGATAAAATTAAGCCAAGTGTGAAATTTAATTCCGTATCAATGCCGTTTAAAATATCATCTATTTTAGGGCTTACATCATAGTCCGGATAAACGCCTCTCCCTTTTGTAAAAGCAACAGCATTAGTTGTTTTTAGTAATGGTATCGCAATTCTTATTTTAGTATTGGGTAATACCAATCTTGCCGATTGATGTGAAGTATTGCCCTCCATCGTTCCACCGCTTTCTTCTCCAATAAATATTGCCCTTTTATTGCCTTTCAGAAAGCTGGCAACTACTGATGCCATAGATCCTGATGCACCATTCATCAGCACATATAATTTCCCTTTATAACAATTGGTATCCGGTTGCTGTTCGTCAAGCAACGGCATATATTTGTTTTTAAGGCTATACATTCCGGTATTGGTTCGATAGACCAGCGAATCGGCAAAAAATAGCTCTTTCCCGTTTTCCAGATAATCAGCAACAGGGGCATACCCTACAAATTTCACTTCGGTAGATTCAAAATGCTTATACGGCTTTGTCAAAAGATAGGTAAGCAACTTTTCACCTGTTCCATCGCCACCTTCATTATTTCTCAGATCCAAAATTAAATTCTCCGTATGCTTTACATGTAATTCTCTAAAAACACTATCATATAAGGTATAAAAGTCTTGTTTAAAACGTGCCCTATGCCATTTCAGAAATGAAGAGATGCGCAAATAAGCAATATTTTTTTTAAGGTATTTAAATGCTAATGGCGCCTCTAATTTTGTTCTGCTATAGAAAAACTTTTTATACGATCTATAATCAAGGCCGGCAACCGTTGTCACTTTCTTTTTCGACTGGTCAGCAACGTCTATAAATTCAATGCGATAAGAGTCTGTATCTTCTATAAAAATTGGATAATTCAAATCAAAAAGGTTTTCTTCTTCAGTCATACTATAATCTTCCAGGTGACGAATATTAAAGGTTTGAATGTACCCGTCGGAGGGAATTACAGACAATAAAGTATTTAGAATTTCTTCAATAGCCCTTCCGTTAATCGAAATAATTTCAGATCCGACAGGGATAGCACTATTGAATTGTGCCGTTGTGAGCACATAAACCCTTCGGTCGATGATTTTTAAAGAAAAAGGTAAATAATGATGCGTGTTTTCTAATGACCTGTAATAGTCTTTAGATGGTGTTGCGATCAGATGCTCATCGTTTACTTTGGCGCAGGTGGTGGCGATTAGTTTATAAAAATCTGCCCCGGGCTGTGGCCGATTTAATGATTTAAAATTATCATCTAAATATTTGCTCATGATTAAACTGTCCATGAACCTGTAAAGACTTGGATAAGTAGTTTCTAAAGCCTTTCTGAATATGGAGTAGTCCTCCTGCAGTTGTTTGGAACTGTAGTTTAATTGTTCGTTTTGACAGTTGCCGCAAAAAGCCTTTGCCAACAACAGGAGCGTCAGCATTATTTTTTTTATTGGATTCAGCATATGGTAAATATTATTTCTGTTGATAAACTCGGTTCAAAAAAATCGGTTACAGAAATCTTGAAAATTTTAGGCTTTTGCACCTATGCTTAAGCCGAAAAAGTTTTTTTTAGCATATGCAACTACCCGGCCCCGTTAGCGTCATTTAACAAAACCTAAGATTATGTTCAAGAACAATTTCAAAATCGCCTGGCGTAATCTTGCCAGGAACAAGGCATCGTCTTTCATCAACATCGGCGGCCTTGCCGTAGGTATGGCGGTAGCCATGATGATTGGTTTATGGATCTGGGACGAACTTTCATTCAATAAATATCACCAAAACTACGACCGCATTGTAGCCGTGCTGCAGCAGGAAAAGTTCCTCGGCAATATCACCGTAACAGATCATATGCCTTACCGGCTGCTTAATGAACTCAAAACCAATTACCATAATGATTTTAAACAAGTAGTAATAGCAACCGAAACCAGCCATTACTACCTGTCACAGGGTGAAAATAAAATATTGCAAACAGGACAATACATTGAAGCCGCTGCGCCCGAAATGCTGACATTGAAAATGCTTCGCGGCTCGTGGACTGCATTAAATGATCCGCGTTCGGTTCTGCTTTCAGCCTCTGCAGCAAAAAAGCTTTTCGGCAATGCCGACCCTATGGATAAAACAGTGAAAGTGAGTGACACCTGGAATGTACATACCACCACCGATGTGAAGGTGACGGGGATATATGAAGACCTTCCGCAAAACGCTCAATTTCACGAGGTACAGTTTTTTATGCCCTGGGAGCTGTATGCAGCTGCTGATACGCGCCTGAGCGCAATGACCTGGGATGATCATCGTTTTTTGATCTATGGTGAGATATGGCCGGGTGCTGATTTGAATAAAGTGTCTGCCAATGTTAAAGATGCTGAACTGAACGTGATCAGGCACATGGACAATATGAGGCAAGAGGTAGCTGCAAACCCCGAAATATTACTAAACCCGATGAAGAACTGGCACCTCTATTCAAACTTTAAGGATGGCCTTGCCGATAAAGGACCTATCCGGTTTGTGTGGATAGTTGGTACTATTGGTGGCTTTGTATTGTTACTGGCCTGTATCAATTTTATGAATTTTAGCACCGCGCGCTCCGAAAGAAGAGCAACCGAGGTAGGCATCCGTAAAGCCATCGGCTCGGCCAGGATACAACTGATCGGCCAGTTTTTTAGTGAATCATTACTGGTGGCACTTTTGGCATTTATAATAGCGCTGTTATTTGCCATACTTGCTTTGCCAACGTTAAATGACCTGTCGGCAAAGCAGATCACCCTACCCTACGCCAATATATGGTTTTGGCTTTCTTGCCTCAGCTTTATGATATTTACAGGTTTGCTTGCCGGGATTTATCCGGCTTTATACCTGTCCTCATTTCAGCCTGTAAAAGTTTTAAAAGGAGCATTTCGGGCAGGCCGGATGGCTTCCCTTCCGCGCAAAGTATTAGTAGTGACGCAATTCACTGTTTCTATTATATTGATCATTTGTACCATCATTATATATAACCAACTGATCTTTGGCAAAGACCGCCCCGTAGGATACACCCGTGATGGTTTGGTTATAGTACCGATGCAGTCCATTGACTATCAGGGCAAACAGGACATCCTCAGAAACGAACTAAAGGCAACCGGTTTTGTGACCGAAGTAGCTGAATCAGAAAGCCCGGTTACAGGGGTTTCCTCAAACAATGACGGTTTTAACTGGAGAGGTAGAAATCCCGGTGTAGAAGAAAAATTCGGGACGCTAACCGTGACAGCCGAATACGGAAAAACGATTGGCTGGCAATTTAAAGATGGCCGCGATTTTTACGCCGGGTCTGTTGCAGATTCATCCGGTTTCGTGATCAATGAGGCCGCCGCAAAGTATATGGGCTTCAAAAACCCAGTAGGCGAAAACATCCATTGGAAAAGCAAGTGGAACAACGTTGACAAGGATTACAGGATTATCGGCGTAATAAAAAACATGGTGATGGAATCGCCTTACGATGCGATAAGGCCCGTTGTTTTCCGCCTGGGAGGCAACCCTAACTGGATTTTTATCAGGATAAATCCGCAAACAAGTGTTAGCAAAGCATTGCCCCAAATAGCCGACGTTTTCAAAAAGATCGTCCCTGCCGTTCCTTTTACATATAATTTCGCTGATGAAGAATATGCCAAAAAATTTACAGCCGAAGAGCACATCGGCAAACTAACAAAATTCTTCTCCTGCCTTGCCATTTTCATTAGCTGCCTCGGGCTGTTTGGCATGGCAATGTTTATGGCCGAGCAACGCACCAAAGAAATCGGCCTGCGTAAGGTATTAGGTGCAACGGTATTCACGCTATGGCGGTTGTTATCAAAGGATTTTGTGGTACTGGTAATTATTTCAATCATCATAGCAACACCTGTGGCCTGGTATTTTATGTCGAAATGGTTGCAAAGTTATCAATATCGCATACCGATAGCCTGGTGGGTATTCGTACTTACTGGGATAGGTGCTGTACTGATCACCTTACTCACAGTAAGCTATCAAACCATTAAAGCCGCGCTGGCAAACCCTGTAAAAAGCCTGCGGAGTGAGTAATTCGTAGCGGCGGGTAGTCATCAGGTTACCATCCTATCGCAATCACACGCAGGAGATGGACATGCCTTTTTACCAACCCGATCAGTACTTTGACCATATGTATTACGCTAATTGTAATCAATAAACTTACTGATCAAAAATGCACGGTTGCTGTTCACTTTTGATACAACGCTCCAAAGAAAAAACACCACAAATAATTGATAATTAACAACATAAATAATTGGCATTATATTTACGAATAGTTTCGTATCTATTTAAAACCGCCCGGTTATGATCAGAAATTACCTTAAAATCGCCTTGCGCAATTTGGTAAACAATAGAGTTTACAGCGCTTTGAATATCATCGGCTTAGCTTCAGGAATGGCCGTAGCCATGCTCATCGGCTTGTGGATTTATGCCCAGGTTTCGTACGACCGCTTTTTGCCCGGCTACCAGCAGGCCTACAAAGTAAGGTTTAATGTGAATAACAATGGTGAGATCAACACGGTTGGCTCCACCAATTTACCTTTGGCCGATGCATTAAAAAAAGATTTTCCGGAGATTAAATACGTGGCCCAAACAGACTGGATGGGTTCACACCCGCTTACCGTGGGCGACAAAAGAATAAATGTTAACGGGGCAATGGCAGGCAGCGATTTCCTGAAAATTTTTCAATATCCGCTCATCAAGGGTAAGGTAGATGCCGTATTAAGTGATCCGTATTCTATTGTGCTGTCACAAACTGCCGCCACGACATTATTTGGTAGTGCTGAAGCAATAGGCAAAATGGTGAAGATCGATAACTTTCATGACATGCGGGTTACAGGCATCCTGAAAGACGTACCTGCCAACTCTACATTTCAGTTCAGCTTTATTGTACCTTTCACTTACTATGCCATTACGGATAGCGAGGTTAAACAATCTCTTACCAATTGGGACAATAATTCCTTCCAAACCTTTGTTGCTTTGCAATCTAATGTTTCTTATGCTGAACTGGCCCCCCAAATAAAAGGGACAATGGTTAGGCACAGCCCTAAATATTACGCGCAAACCAAGGCCGAACTGTTTCTTGAACCGTTGAAAGACTGGCATTTATTTTCTGAATACAGGAATGGCGTAGTCTCTGGCGGTTTAATTGATTATGTGAGAATGTTTGCGCTCATCGGCACACTGATCCTGATTATTGCCTGTATCAATTTCACCAATCTTGCTACCGCACGGTCAGAGAAAAGAGCGCGCGAAGTAGGAGTCCGTAAAGCCATCGGCTCAAGCCGTAAAAACCTCATCTTCCAGTTCCTGGTCGAGTCCATGACTTTAACTTTCCTGGCCTTTTTGTTATCGCTGCTATTTGTTGCAGTGGCTTTGCCGGCTTTTAACAATCTTACTCATACAGAGATCAGCATTCCTTTTACCAATGGTACATTTTGGCTGCTTATGGTAGGATTTGTTGTATTTACCGGGTTACTTTCGGGAGGAAGACCGGCTTTTTACCTGTCGTCTTTTAAACCTGTAAAAGTTTTAAAAGGAAGTTTACAAACAGGCAAAGCAGGTAATCTTCCGCGGGAGATTCTCGTTGTACTGCAATTCACCTGCTCCATTGCACTCATCATCAGTACCCTTATCATTTATCAACAAATAGATCATGCTAAAGACAGGCCGGTGGGTTACGATGCCAGTCGTTTAGTGATGACCGATGCCACCGGCGACCTGACGCGCAATTATGATGCCTTCAAAAACGAAATGCTGGCCACCGGCGTTGTAAGCGACGTTACCAAATCATCGAGCCCTGTTACCGATATCTGGGCCAACAATAGCGTAACAGACTGGTCGGGCAGGCTGCCCGGCGAAACTTTGAGCCTTGCTATTATAGGTGTATCTGATGCAGATTACTTTAAAACGCTGGGCATGAAAATGGAAAGCGGACGCAATTTCACCGGCAATCTCGGGGCCGATTCCCTGAGCGTGGTACTCAATGAGGCTGCCGTTAAACGCATGCGGTATAAAGACCCGATTAACCAGGTAATCACGTGGCACACAGTGGAGCAAAAGGCCACCGTGATCGGCGTGGTTAAAGATGCGCTGATGGCCTCTCCGTTTTCAAACTCGGTACCTACCATATTTATTTACCAGCCAAGCTGGTCAAGTGTGGTAACTTACCGGTTATCGCCAACGGTAAATACACGGGCAGCATTAGCTAAATTGGCCCCTGTATTCGGTCGTTATAATCCCACTATTCCTTTTCAGTATCGTTTTGTGGATGAAAGCTATGCATCAAAATTCGACTTTGAATCACTGATCGGGAAGCTGGCGGGCTTATTTGCTTCCCTTGCCATCATGATTTCTTGTATCGGATTGTTTGGATTAGCGGCATACATGGCCGAAAAACGAACTAAAGAAATTGGTATACGGAAAGTATTGGGCGCTACGGTTCCCCAAGTTTGGATGTTACTATCGAAAGAGTTTGTGATCCTGGTGATCATCAGCTGCCTGATTGCCAGCCCGGTTTCGTATTACTACCTCCATACCTGGCTACTGAAATATCAATACCGGATCAGCATAGGCCCGGGCGTATTTATCCTGGCCGGAGCAGGGTCTATTATCCTAACCTTACTTACCATCAGTTTCCAGGCTATAAAGGCAGCGCTGATGAACCCGGTAAAAAGCCTGAGGACGGAATAACTTGATTTGATAAAGTTGCGGTTTTATGCATTTAGCTTTTACACAATGGCCTTGCAAACAAACCAGCCTATAGCTGTTTATGGGAACTTTACATTATAAAATTAATGCAAAGTTCCCATAGTAATACACAGGTACTGGTAACCGGTGGCTCAGGAAGTTAAGGCACCTCATTTATAATTCTTAATCCTGATATTCAAAATTTCGGAGTTCTGTCCTAAACCATCCCCCCGATTGTCATCTATAGCCCTCTTCTAAAGCTGTATTTACAATTATGTTTGTTATGTAATCTGGCATTTCCAAACGCTATATTTAAACAAATTAACCATTATGATACTCCACAACAAAAACGCGGTGATATACGGGGCAGGCGGTTCATTAGGCGGTGCAGTTGCAAAGGCTTTGGCCGCCACCGGCACAAAGGTGTTTCTAACCGGGCCAAATATCGAGTCCATCCAGAAAGTAGCTGATGAAATTATTATGTCGGGAGGGTTAGCCGAAACCGCTATAGTAGATGCATTTGACGAAGCGGCAATCAATCAGCATTTACAGCAAATGATAAGTAAAGCCAGTACAGTTGATATTTCCTTTAACGCCGTTGGGGTTGATGTGGTACAAAACATTCCGCTTACCCAAATATCAGCCGAAGACTTTGTGAAACCTATTACCCTCACCATGCAAACCCGTTTTATGACGGCCATTGCAGCAGGTAAGGTCATGATGAAACAAAGATCGGGAGTAATTTTATCGCTTACCGCTACGCCGGGAGGTATTGGTTATCCGCATACAGGAGGTTTTGGCCCGGCTTGCAGCGCAGTTGAAAGTTTTTCACGTACACTGGCATCCGAGCTGGGTGTTTACGGCATCCGCGTAGTTAATATTCGTTCAGGTGGCTCGCCTGATTCACGGGTGTTTAAGAACGCCATTGATACCATGCCCGATGTTATGGATCCGATCATCAAAAAAATGGAAAACGATACCATGCTCAAGAAACTCCCCTTAATGGCCGACATTGCTAATACCGCGGCTTTCCTGGCTTCAGACCTTGCAGGCCAAATAACAGGCGTCACTATCGATGTAACCGGCGGTACAACGGCAGCATTAAATTACAGGGTAAGCAGACTTGATTGAGAAAGGTTTAGGGAAGAATTGCCTTTAGTTGATCCAGAAGAACAAGGCAAGCATAAAAATAAGGTCGGAGTATTGCAGTTGCGATTTGAGGGTTTTAAGCGCCTCAACCATATGATTTTTCACTGTATTGGGCGAGATCTGCAACTGATCGGCAATTTCTTTGTGAGTAAGGTGTTCTACCCTGCTCAGCCTGAAAATCAATTGCTGCTGACGCGGAAGCTTGTTAATGATACGTTCGGTAAACTGCTCCAGGTCGCTTACAAGCACATCCTCTTCGGTATCGTTATGAACTGTAGCAATGTGGTTCACCAGTTGATCAGACAACTCGCGCGACTGGCACATCTGCCTTAATGAATTTAACGATAAGCGCTTCGCAATAACGTAGAGGTATAGCCAGATATCGCCTAAGGCATTCAACTTTTCGCGGCTGGTCCAAAGGTTAATGAAACACTCCTGAACTATTTCCTCGCTCTGCTGCGCATCCTTCAGAAACCGGAAAGCCAGCCGGTAAACCTTACTGCTATACGCTTCATAAATCAAATCGAAAGCAGCCTCATCGCCCGCTATCAATTGTTGGATATGATTGCTGTTAATACTCTTACCCACTGTAGTTTAATTATAATTGGTGAGATAAAAGTAAAAAGTAAATTTTAATTTAACATATCAAAAACATGATAATAAATTAAAGTAGTGCTGTTGTAGTGGTACTTTTTTAACGAAGGTAAATGCTTTTACAACTGATTATCAGCATACAAGATGCAAAAATCACATCCCGCATCAAGCGCAGCATTTTTCTGAACCACTGTACTTTGTGGAAAACTATTAACGTAGCCGCGTCAATTTTATTGCCACAGCGTTAAAAAATCAACCGCTTACAGTTCAAAACATTGAAGGGCAACGGTATTTTTCTCCCCCAAAACACGGCCGATCAGATTATAACCTTACCTTTATGCCATAAAAATCTAAATCGTTATCACCTTATGCACCCTGTTTACCGAACGCTCATTTTTACTGCAATAAGTTTATTTTCCCTCATTTTAACCATAAGCAGATGCCAGCGAAGGCAAGCCTATCAGCAGCGGCAAGTCGCAGAGCTGCAAAAGGGCTGGACGCCAGAACTGGAACAACAGATGTATGATGTTTTCTATACGCAATCGAGTGCTTTTAATACCACAGATAGCGTACGCCGCGAGTTTTCATCATGCTGCCTGATCAAAATGAAGGCCATGTTTCCAAACGGCCTTTCGGGTATGGAGCAAATGACCGACAGCGTGAAAATAGCTGTAATGAAAATGGGTGCCGACTGTTCAAAGATCGTCACTAAAAACATTGACATCTGGCAACCTGAAGTTGTACAGCAACTTAAGCTGCAATTTTATTCATACCCGGAAATTAAGCTTCTGCCACAAAACGTAAAAAAAGAATACGTGGATTGCCTCTCGTTTAAAGTAACCACCCATTTCTCCCACGGCTTAACTGACAGCAGTGCTAAAAAAGATCTGAAAAAGGTAATAGAAAAAGCAAGGAACGGATGTTTGGTGATGATTGCTAACAAGTATGAAAAATTGAAAGTAAAGAAGGATACCACCAAAATCAGGTAACCCATCGTAATAGCAATCCTTTTTTAAAAACAGGCGCAGAACATCAGGCGTTCGGAATCCATGGGAACGGAAAATTTTCAAACCCTTCACTACCCTTTCCGCATCTTGTTTTTCAGATAATTACGAATAGGGATATCCAGGTAAATCATAATAACATAAGCCAAACCTGTTAATGATAAAACACCAATAGGGATCATGATTATCATTTGCCCCATTGAGGGCTTTTGTGCTTCCAGATAGCTCAGAAACATCCATAAAAACGGGTAGTGGATCACATAAAGCGGATATGAAATATCGCCCGAAAACTTACAGATTTTAGCAAAGCGGGTATGCAAACCAGCCCCTGCCCCGAGCGCTACCAAGAACGGAAAATAAAAGATCACGATAAGCGGATCGGTTATATGATTAGCCTTAGCCGAAAAAGGCACAAGGAACGCGATCAACAATAACAAGCCAACAGCTAAAAAACCCAAACGCGATTCAATGATCCAGTTTGAGCGATACACTAAGATCCCTGCTAAAAAAGAGTAGCAAACCCGAATGGCTCCTCCGCCAAAGCTATCTCCCCCCCAGCCTACCCCAAGGTAGCCAGCCTTTGACGCTTCATAGCATAGCAAGACTGCTACAACTACGGTTAATAGCCATAGTGCTTTGTTTCGCAACTTAACCAGCACCAAGGCGTAAACAATATTGGCAATGTACTCCCAAAACAACGACCATGTTGGCGGGTTAAGATGGAACAGGTTAAAATACCGCTCATGCACAATTGGATACGGAATGAGCAGGCACGAACTTAAAAACATAAGTATAGTTTGCCCTGCACCATAAGCTCCATAAAGGTTGCTGAACGGATCAAAAATAAACGCCAATAACCCAATAACCGACCCGATAACCACCAGCGGATGTAAACGGATAAGCCGCAGCTTAAGGAACAATTTAATACCCAGGCCGTTCAGTTTACTATCATAGGCATAAGCTATTACAAAACCGGATAAACAGAAAAAGAAATCGACAGCGAGATAAGCGTGTGCAATAAAGCTTTTGCTATAATCGGGAACAACGAACTCCATAAAATGGAATATCACAACGGCTATGGCCGCAATACCACGAAGGCCATCCAGGATCTCGAAATGCTGTTTAGTTTTTAATACCGGTGCTGTTATTACAGGTTCTGCTATTTCCATTGGTTATTCATTCAAACACCTGCTATTTGCCCGGCATTACTGGTTAGTACAGCGGCAAACATCAAGAAAATAATCATGCGGCTATTTGCTCGAATATCACTTTGAGATGAATTGAAGAAAAATTGAGACGATTTATTGCTTTCAGTAAATCAAAGTGCTTCCAGCAATCCTCAAACCGGGCGGGGAATTTCAGATGCTATTTGCTATGTTTACATATCATATCATCTGCTAAATCATATGGAATTTTTATCACTTGAGCCCTTTGTTCCCTCAGGCAGCGATTTTGAAGGCTCAAAACAACTCTTTCAGGAACTGGGTTTTAAAATCAACTGGGATTCGGGGGATTATATCGGATTTCAAAAGGATAGCTGCCGTTTTATCCTGCAACGTTACAAGCAGCCTAACTTTGCTCAAAACTTTATGCTAAGTGTAAAAGTGACCGATGTTACTGCCTTTCGCCAAATGGTTATAGATAAACAACTGCCGCAGCGGTTTAATATCCTTATAGGCGGGATCAACCAGGAGCCTTACGGCAAAGAGTTCAATATTATCGATATCGCCGGTGTTTGCTGGCATTTTGTAGAGCAATAAGTTCAGGCCAGCTAAAGCTGCATTCTGATAGATGTTTTTCTCTATAAATTACCTGCCACTCATGCTACTTCAATCAAAAACAAAATTGTACAGTAATGAGAAAACCGTAAAAACAAACACTGACAAACAACTAACAATCAATATTTTAAACCACACCACACTTTTCTCACTTCTACTCAAATACGTGGCTGTATAAGCTACAGTCATTTCATCAATATAGCTTTTAGCTATATTAGTAGCGATCTAAATCGAACCTAATGGCCAAAACACTTTTATATATTGATGACAATCAAATAGATATTGCCATTATTAAAGGGATGCAGGACAAATACCTGGCGTTTGATTCTGTAACATACAGTACCGATGCGGAATATTCTATCCGCTACATCAGGGAGCACTTGCAAAATGAAGATGAGTTGCCCGATGTAATTTTTCTTGACCTGTACATGACCCCATTCAGCGGATGGGAGTTTTTGGACGAGTTTAAAAAGATTGAACCCTTCATAGGTAAACCTATTGATATCTACATCGTTACCTTTTCGATACTACCAAAAGACCTGTTACGTTCAAAACAGTATCAGCATGTAAAGTCATATTATACCAAACCGGTTACCAGGGAAACGTTTACCAGTTTCAGGATCAATTGATAATTAGCCGAGGAGGGTTTGATAGTAGTACGTTACGATTTCCCGCTCATAAACCCTATAGACTTCGCAGCTTCCTGCTTAGTTACCACTCCTTCAATGTAAAGCTGACCGTCTTTAATTTTATAGTCGAGGGCCCTTTCGTCCAATTTGTAGTCGCCGTCTTTAAAAAGGTCTTTCAGTTTATTCAGCAGTTCCTTGCGATCAAACACCGGGCTGATGCTTAGCTGATCATTGACCGGTTCAAGCGCGATGCCATCAACTTTGTACGAAAATATTTTTGACTCCATGTGATAAATATAGATTAATTAACTGTCAACGGCTTCATCTCCAGAAAACTTACCCTTCAGCATATCGTCTACAATTACCACTAATTGTTTTGAAATATGATTATCATGGAGCACCCCGTTCAGAAATTTAGCCACTTCAGGGTTTTGATAGTTTTTGCCGATGATATGCTTGCGTAAAAAATTTGGCGAAATAATAGTTTCGAACATTATTTCGGGTATTTTACCATGTCGGTATAGTAAATAATAACTATGGCATAATTGTACATAGTTACTAACAGAGAGATTTTGCATGGCATAAATCCATATTCCCCCTTCAGTATGGGTAAAACGCTCTTGCAGAAGATGTTTATTAACGTCTTCAAAATAAGCTTCACCATGTTCAAAAATCTCTAAAAAAGCGCTGTCGGCTAACAATGCTTCGCTAACATCAAGTCCGCTTTCGGCGTGCTTTTCAACAACGACCATTAAGCTGTCAAAGTTTTTTTTATGATATAAGATTTTATGCTTTGAGCTATCGGCACCGTTTTGTTTGGATGTACCCTGGTTGCTATTTGAACATGCACCAAAGCTGATAAGAAGAAAGGCTACCAAAATGTATAAAGCTAAGTGGCATGGCTTCATGAGTATATTTTCGTAATTGTATTTAACTGGCGTTAAGGCTGCCATTTCTTTTTATAAACCTGTTGCCTGGAAAAGCCCCCGCCTCTTTGGTAAAGCCCATTAGCTATATCAGCTTGTTTAACTTCTTTTACAGAAGTTAAACAAGCTGGGCTTTTATGCCTATCTATTTCTGTATTATATGCCGATGGAATCCATTCCAGCTTTAATCTACATGAGTTGCCCATATCTATATCTCAATAAATATAAATTTACAAAACATGAGGCATAAATACTAAAGGCAAACTAATACAACATCTTATGCCAACGCATCTGCAGCAAACTGGCGGCAAATTTTCACCTCTTTCACCGCGTCTGATCCATCAGGGATCTTGTATTCCAACTCAATAGTAGCCGGGAATTTATAGTGGTTATTTTTAAGCAATTGCAGCACCTCTTTGATCGGGGTATCACCCTGCCCCCAGGGCTGGTTGGGGCCGTCATGAAACTTACGGTCTTTAATATGCATACTGGTGATGCGGTCGTGGTATTTTTCAATAAACGGTACCGGGCTGCTGCTGGTACCTGCCACATAATGACCAATATCCAGGTTAATTCCGTTGTATTTTGACTGGCTTAAGGCAGTATCCCAAAGGGTTGGCGTGGCTTGAGTATGGGCATGGTAGCCAACCATCATTTTGTGTTTGGCGGCGATATCACCAAGGCGCTTGGTTTGGGCCTCGTCGGGCAGTTCGACGGTTACGTGGTTTACCCCAAGGGCCTTCCCTGCATTAAAAGCATAATCAATTTCGGCATCGCTGTTTTTTGTGCCGAGGGCATTGGGTTTCCAGGCGTAAATACTTACCCCGGCATCATTATATTTTTTGCGGATCTCCTTGAACTTATCTATCGGGGCAGTGGCACGCCATTCGGCTATTTTTTTGCCAAATGCGGCCCAGTCCTCGCCTGCCTCGCGTTTAGGAGCGCCTGCATAAATTTCGGCGGCATCACCCATGAGTTCAATGGCGTTAATATTACAATCGATACAATACTTTAGCAAATCATCAATAGTATCAGGCATACTGCGGAACGAGTAGGTGATCACGCCTATCTGTACACCGTTAATGCGCGAGTTGGGTTTATCAGCCCGGCCTGAAAGTACGCCTGCAAATGATGATTTTGAAAATGCTAAAATCCCGGCCGCTGCAAGTGCAGCGCTGCCAATAAACCTGCGCCTTGATAAGTTATGCTGTTTCATGATTTTATAGGAAATAGATTGGTTTAAACCAAAGTTATCAATTAATTGATACCCGCAAATTGTGTATTGAAACTGTTACTAACGGAGATTGGCTTGTAGCGTTTGGCCTTATAGTACCGTAAAGTATTATAAACCTTATAGTATGAAAAAGCTGTTCCTGTTTGGCGTAATCGCTATTTTGTTAGGCTGTAAAAAAGACAATACTCCCAGTAATGACCAGTTGATTGGCAAATGGGAATATCGCGGCACAAGCTGCTACTGCACACCTCCTGATCCCAACTCGGTAAAACCCGGAAATGGCAATATTATAGTCTTTACCGCCAATACCTATAAGCGCTTAAAAAAAGATACCCTGATAAAAAGCGGTACTTACCGCACCCGCAAATATGACAATGCTCACGAGCAGATCATGTACGATAACGACACATCAAGCAATAGCATCACATTTTTCAGGATAGAAGGCAAAATACTCACCTTTTATGGAACAGTTCCCCTTGCAGCCGATGGGCCCGAAGATCACTATGAAAAGCTTTAATGCTATTCTGTAGGCCAGTGAAAACATAATAAGTACCCATCAGGATCAAGCAAATAAATAGCCTTCCAGCCGTAGCCGGTAATTTGGGGCTCTTTAAGGTGCATACCCCTGCTTAACAAATAGCTATACAGTTTATCAATATCGGGGTGGCCAAGATAAAGCGAGGTATCCGTATGGGCTGCTATGCGCTGCTCATCGGGTTCGGAAGGGCGGTCTGGCTTTTCGTAAGCTGTGTTAAGCATCAGCTCTATACTGTTGAGCTTGAGTAAAACCCAGTCTACATCATCACCTTCGCCCGATGCCTGTGCCACTTCAAAACCCAGCACATCGCGGTAAAAACCTATAGCAACAGGCATATCAAAAACCTGGAGCAAAGGGGCTACACCTTGTATCTGTTTTGTGATCATGTTATTCATTTATCTATCAGCTTAATTCCATATAAAGTTACACATTCCCCCTGCACGAAAACGAACGATCCATGTGTCAGAACGATGCAAATTCAAAATCCAGGAAAAAGTTTATTTATTGAAAATCAACACTATACATACATGGCACTTAATTTGAGTTTATAAAAAAGATTACTTTATATATCATGAAACACGGCAAGCAATTGGAAAGGCGAACTTTCAACCAGGACCGTTTTGAAATACTTATTAAACGGCAAAAAAACGGTACTGCTACCTTCAACGAGCTTAGCGAACTGGATGAGATCGTAAACCGTGACCCCGATATTCGTGAGATTGTTTTGGAAGAAATGCAGGATGCAGATAACCCAAAGCCTCCGGACAATGACCAAATTCAAACTATCGAAAAACCGGTCAGGAAAAGCTTTATCGAAAAAATAAAGGCATTCATCAATCGCCTGTTCACTGCCGAAGGGGTAAGTATGAACCCTTCAATTGCTGCCTCAACAATGTAAACACCGCATAATTTTAAGATACTCCACCCTCCAAAACAAAAATGGAACAATCTTTATAGATATGTTTGCGGTATCGTTATAAAGCAAACTATTTATGAAAATATTTCAGCAAATGCTTCAGCTCAGGGAACGCAAAAGAGGTTTTCACCTCATCACACCTGAAGTAGTTAATGCTTTGCCTCAAATACAGGAGCTAAAAACAGGCATTTGCCAGGTATTTATCCAGCACACCTCAGCATCATTAACTATTAATGAAAATGCCGACCCAACCGTTAGGCAGGATTTTGAAATGTATTTCAGTAAAGCCGTACCAGAAAATGATCCTGATTATTTACACGATGATGAAGGGCCCGACGATATGCCGGCCCACCTGAAAGCTGCAATGCTTGGCAGCTCAGTAACAATCCCTATCCGCAACGGCAGACTGGCTTTAGGCATGTGGCAGGGGATCTATTTGTGTGAACACCGTAACTACGGCGGCAACCGCATGCTGGTTATATCGGCCTGGGGCGAATAAATGAAGAATAAATGTTAATAATTATTGTAAAAAGCACAATTAATTTACACATTTGACTAACTATTGTAAATTAATACTTTTTTAACCGGTATCCATAGCAAATTTGTCTGCTTATATCGAATGTTATTCTATATTTGTTTTTACCATAAAATTATTACTGATTATAAATGCTCAAGTATTCCAAGCAAACAAGGTTATTATTAGCTGTTGATTGTATCATTTTTGGCTTTGATGGCGAGGTTTTAAAGATTTTATTGATAAAAAGAGGTTTTCAGCCCGAAAAGGGAAATTGGAGCCTGATGGGTGGCTTTGTTCAACCCGATGAAAGCCTTGACCAGAGCGCCAACCGGATCCTTAAACAATTAACCGGCCTGGAGGGCGTGTACCTTGAACAGTTATATTCTTTTGGGCAGCCCCAGCGCGACCCTATTGAGCGCACAGTATCTGTTGCCTACTTCGCGCTGGTTGATATCCACAAATATGAGGCCCAGATCAGTGATGATTACCAGGCCGAATGGTTTCAGCTTAAACGTGCTCCTAAATTAATATTTGACCAGCAGGAAATGGTTGAGCAGGCCCGCAAACGCATCCGTTACAAAGCGGCTATGCACCCAATTCTGTTTGAACTTTTGCCTACCAAGTTCACCATTCCGCAATTACAAACACTTTACGAAAGTGTGTTTAATACCACTATTGATAAACGTAATTTCAGTAAAAGGGTGCTGGCAACAGGCTTGCTTATTAAACTGGCCGATAAAGATAAAGCGGGCTCCAAACGTGGTGCGTATTATTACCAGCTTAACATGCAAAACTATTATGCCAAGTTCCAGGCATTTATGAACTTTATTCCTAACCCCGATTCGTTGTAGTAACCTTTGGTAAAACGTTCAACTTAAACGGCCTGTAATATTATTAATAACATTATCAATAACAGATATTAAACCCTGAGGTATAATACCACAGTATTGCTGAATAACAGTTAAAACTAACCGTAGCCGATCCCATTTTTATTTAACATTTCCCAACCATACTTTTTTTTGTACGTATAACACATTTAGGCCATACCTTTAACAAAAAGGCCTGTTTGCTGATATCAGTTAATGAGAAAAACCGTAAGCTTTTTAGTATTGCTTCTGCTTGCTGTATCCGTATGTTTCGGCCAGTTCAGAGAGGTTAATAAACTAAAAAAAGACCTGCCCTTAATTCGCGATAGCATCCGATATGTAAACACACTTAACCGGCTGGGTATGCTTATGTATGAGCAAAATATTGACAGCGCTTTTTATTATGCTAAAAAAGCAAGAAATATAGCTGAGCGGCTTGGCTACAAAGCAGGTAAAGCCGATGCCCTGAATGCTATTGGCATTGTTTATGATCTTAAAGGCAATTTGCAGCTTTCGCTCCGTTATTATAATGAGGCGTATAATCTTTATACAGAATTAAAAGATACCTCAAACGTTATACAGGGTTTAATGAACATTGGCCTGGTATTTAATGAAACCCAGGAAAATAAAAAAGCAATTGATTTTTTTAAACGCGCAATAAACGCCGGCAAAACTTTGCAGCGTGATTCTATTATGTCGCTGGTGTTATGTAACTACCTGCTCTTATACCCGGAGCAAGTGCCAAAAGATTCGGTTGAAATTTATCTTAAAAAAGCGCGGGCGATAGGAATGCGATTTAATGATAAACGCATGCTGGTTGAGGCCGACCAGATCCAGGGCCTGCTATACCTGCAAAACAAGCAGCGTGAAAAAGGCATAGCATTATTACAGCAGGCTGCTAACAATGGTCTGGCAATGGAGTTATCATACCTAAGCCTTGATATAATTATTAACCTTGGCGACCTGTACCTGCCCAACGATACCGCCAAAGCTGTTACATACTATAAACAGGGACTTTCCATTTCCGAAAAAAGTGGTTATCACTATTATGAAAAGTTCTTCGGAAAAAAATTATATGATATTTATATCGCCCAGAATAACCTTGGTGAGGTGCAGCGCTACAGCGAAAAATTACTGAAGCTTTATGAAGATGAAGAAAAATTCGCCAATACATCGGGCTTCGATTACATTGACTACGCACTTAAAGACCAGGAACTTGAAGCTATAACTATCAGGAGCCAAAACAGGCAGGTGCTTGCCATTGTGCTGGGTATTTTATTTGTGATAACTGCTATTACGGTGGTGTTTACTTACCGCCTGTATAACCTCAAGAAAAAGCATGGCCAAACATTGGAAGAACTTAACCGCTCCGTACAGTTACGCAACCAAAAACTGGAGATAGACCATGAGTTCAACAACCGGCTGGTATCCATCCTTGCACATGATTTCAGGCAGCCGATAGGTGCGCTCAAAACGCTGGCAACAGTACTTAAAGACGCAGATTCTTTTACAAGGGAAGAATTGATGGAGCTGGTTGATACCATGGAACATTCTTCAAATATCTCGCTGGAGATCTTTGAAAACATATTGCAATGGATCAAACAGCAGTTATCGGGCTTTGATTATAAAGCTGTTCCCCTGCCCTTAAAAGAACTTATTGATGAGGCTATTCAACCATTTTATTTAATGGGTAAGGATCATGGGCTTAAGTTTGTAAATATGGTTGATCCGGCCATTATTATTCATGCCGATAAAGAACTGATACAGTTTATCCATCGCAATTTTATACATAATGCTATCAAGTTTTCGCCCGATAATTCAACCATTACCATAAACGGATCAAAAGGTGAAAGTGACGTAACCATTTGCGTACAGGACGAAGGAAAAGGCATCTCGCCCGATAAACTTCAAGTGCTTTTTAATTTTAAAGCCAACATGCAGTACAGCAATGAAAAGGAAAAAGGTGCGGGCGTAGCCCTTATGATCTGTAAAGATTTTACCGAAAAAATGAATGGCCGCATCTGGGTTGAAAACAACCCGGTTAAGGGCGCTGCTTTCTGCTATTCATTACCTGATAGCCGTTAACCTCTATTGTAATTTTTAAATTACCACTTGAAAAACAATAGTTTAAGTTCGTAAATTTCAGATCAAATACAGTTTGCTATAACTCGTTATTAAACCTTTAATTTATGAAAACTTACTTACTACTGTTTGTGGCCTTGCTGCTTTCTGTGCATTCCTTTGCCCAGCAAATACCTGCCCGCTGGGATGAGCTCGTTGCTTCCGACTTCCCTGCGGCGCTCGAAAAATCATCAAAAACCTGTATCCTGCCAATTGGCATCCTGGAAAAACACGGCCCGCACTCCCCTATCGGTACCGACCTCATCCACGTGCGCGAGTGGGCTGCCCACGCTGTTAAATCGGAATATGCGGTTGTATTTCCCGATTATTTCTACGGGCAGATCAATGAGGCCCGTCATCAACCCGGAACCTTCGCCCTGCCCAGCAAAGTGATCTGGGATTTACTGGAGGCTACCTGCGATGAAATTGCCCGCAACGGGTTTGATAAAATAGTAATCCTGAACGGGCATGGCGGTAACCCCGAGTTTATCCAGTTCTTCATGCAGTCGCTGCTTAACAAACGCCATAACTATGCGGTGTATTTTTATGATCCGCACGGTGGTGATAAGGATTATAACGACCAATACAGAAAAATGCATAAGTCGGCCATTGAGGGCGATCAGCATGCCGGTGAAAGCGAAACTGCTTCGATGCTATACTATCGTCCCGATTTAATGAAGATGGATAGAGCAGCGTCGCAATCAGGCGATAATCAGCATAGGTTAAACCTGGCCAACATTTACACCCCTATATGGTGGTATGCCGCCTACCCTAACCACTACGCCGGCGAAGGCGCTAAAGCCACACCCGAATTTGGAAAATTCATAGCCGAGCATGAAATAGCCAGCTTTGTACAGGCCCTTAAAGCCATAAAGGCTGATACAAGCACCATTAAATTACAAAATGAGTTTTTTGATAAAGTAGATGCGCTGAATAAGTAATTTACTTAGTAGCCAGCCATGCGGCTCCGATCTGCAGGTGTTGGGAAGGCAAGAAAATATTTCATTCATGTTCCCTCAGGGTGTCTCGCAGAGGACCCTGAGGTTCACCGCCCTCTAAACATACAACAGGTTATTCAGAACAGCGAATCTGCATGGCGTATACATCAGGGTCCTCTGCGAGAGACCCTGATGGGACGTTAGTTTACCCACAATTGATAGTCAAATAATTATTGCCAATTGAGTACTCAATCCGTGTGAGTTGAACCCCTCTGGGGTTCGGGTAATGGGGGGGGGCGACGTGATTTCTACAAACCTTTTCCCCTCTGGGGGATTTTCATAATTTAATAATCAAGTATTAATTGAACTGTACTGTACTTAAGGACAAGTGCACCAGAGGTGCAAAAGGTTTGTAGCATAAAAAGTATAGAAATACCCTTTGCCCCAGAGGGGCAAAACAAAACGC
>NZ_DASVOB010000729.1:0-11437 GCF_036383575.1 Mucilaginibacter sp. | reverse complement strand
ATTAAGCTTTTGCGCAAACGTTGAGGCACTTACCTGCAACATGGTAACGGTTAATAAAAGGATGGTGAGTTTCATCATCAACAGTAATTTGGGCACGCGGCGTTTTGGCCAACATAAAATTTCGATGTAAAATTTATACATTTGGGTATCTGTTTAAGTTAGAAATAGTATTCAACACACTCGTTCGGTTTGATCAGATAACATTACCAGGGGTGCGTCCAACACTCCTGGTATTTATACCCGGTCACCGGTTTGCCAGCTTGGCTACGGATATTTTTTATGGGGTTTCATTTCAAGTCGATTTAGTTTATTAATTAGTGTTTTATATTATCAAGGGGGAATTTAATTGGATACAATTATCCTGTTATCCAAAACCTTAAAGTGAACTGCATTGGTTAACTCCAGCGTTTTAATAACCTGCGATACATTTTGGTATTTAGATACCGTACCGCTAAAAACAAGGGATTGCATTGCGGCATCTTTATATTCCACTTCCACATTATACCACCTGGATACTTTTTTCATAATGCCGGCCAGGTTTTCATCATTAAAAAGAAAATAACCATTCTTCCAGGCTACAGCCTCATCTGTATCAACCTCCTGAACATTCATGGTATCACCATTTACGGTTGATTGCTCTCCCGGTTTAATGATCATTTTTTGATTACGGGATGCCGTTGTGACCTTTACCGACCCTTCTAACAAAGTAGTAGCAGTTGTTTTTTCGTCGGTGTAAGCGTTGATGTTAAAATGGGTGCCCAATACTTCCACCTGCTGCTGCCTGGTTTTTACCTTAAAGGGCATTGCTTTATTATGCGCCACCTCAAAGTATGCTTCACCGGTAAGCTCAACCAGCCGTTCGTTACCTGTAAATGCTACCGGATATTTAAGTGTAGATACAGCGTTTAACCATACATGTGATCCATCAGGCAATATCACCTGGTATTGCTCGCCTTTTGAAGTAGCAAGGGTATTGATCCGATTGGAGGATTGTTTGGTGCTACCGGATTCGTGAGTAGTATAAATAAGTTCGCCTTTGGAATTTTTGCTGATGGTAACACCCGCTTCGTTGGCAAGCTTCCCGCTGAGAGTGTTGTTTAAAATTAGCTTTTTACCGTTGGCCAAGGTAAGCGTAGCCTGATTTTTACCCGGTTTAACATCAGTTTTACTAATACGTGGTGCCGCGTCTTGAGCTTTTCGGTGCAACAAGCAATAAGTACCTGTAAATACAAAAAGGAGTATAGCGGCCGCCGTTAAACGATACCTTCCATTTAGCTTTTTAGAAGATCGTTTCTTTTGAATATCGTCCCAAACCTGGTCAACATCATCCACGCGCTCCTGATCATTTACCTCAAATGGGGCCGACTGGTTATGTTTTAAATACCAGCTTTCTAAAAACGCCTCATCTTCCGGAGTAGCCCGGCCTGATCTGAAACGTTCCCATAATTCATTTAGTTCTTTATCTTCCATCATCACAAAGGCTTATTAATGCCTTAATTAATGGTAAGGAAAGCTCAAGGGGCTGAACAGGTAGATGGAATTGAAAAATATTTTATTATTGGGTTTACAAATGCATTATCATCAGCAGATAGATGGCTACGCCCAGCTTTACCTTTAAAATTTTTAAAGCGTTGGTAATTTGTTTGCTTACGGTTTGCTCCGAGATCTCCAGTTTCCAGGCAATTTCCCTGTGGCTTAGGTATTCATTTCTGCTCATTATAAATACCGCTTTCATTTTGGGTGGCAGCAGGGCAATTTCCCGTTCAATACTTTCCCGTAACAGGTTTTCCCTAACACGGTAGTCGGTTACAACCTGTTCCTGTAGTGCAAATACTTTCATGGAGTCATGATACTTTTCATGAACCCGTTTACGGGATATTTTATTCAGGATAGCGTTCCGAACAGCACCATATAAATACCCCGACAAACTCCCGGTAAATTCGATCTGCCCACGCTTGGCCCACAAATAGGTAAAAACCTCCTGAATAATATCCCTGGCTTCTTCGCGATCACGCAATTTATTGACCGCGTGTGCATGCAGAATAAATTTATAGCGATCATAAATTTGGGCATAGGCCTTATGGTCATCTTCCTTTAAAAGAAGCATCAATTTCTCATCGGTTAAATTGCTGTAATATTCCATTATTTCAGTATCCCAGAAGGCGGCCTGCTCCGGAACCGGTAAGTGGCCCTACCCTGATCCGTTTGCCTAAGATTAAACATGATTATATCCTTAAGGATTCATGAACAAATCTTTAAGAATACCGGAAGTTAGGTTGTCAGACACTTGTTTTGAGCATACAGGGCAGCTCAAACACAACGCAAACGTTTGATTAAAAAAGACAATATCTCTGCTACGTTCGGGATAAAAAAAGACCATTAACATTTATTATTCCTTTAACAGAGCAAAATCTTGCACTATGGAATGCTTAAATAAACGTTAACACTTAATATTACCTTTTACCATAGATATATTTAAACCTATAAGGAATGAAACGTCAAACAAACGTTTGCGTTACGAAGAAAAACCACCTGGTACTATAGATATAGTAAATATTCTAAGATTTTATTGAACACAAAACTATCGGCACAGTGTTCTCAACCGTTTAGTTCATTGATATCAATTTTTGAGTGATAGCAATTGTTAATTCCCAGCCCGTCTCTGCTCATCGGCCGCACCAGAATCTATTTTGATTTTTGACGGTTTAACGGTACCAAAGCGGTAAGTAAAGCTAAGGGTAACCGCGCGCGAATAAAAATGCAGGTTGGTAACCTGGTACAATCCTGCGTTACGGTCGAGAGCGTTGTGGTCTTCGCTTTGCAGGATATTATTCGCGTTCAACGTAAGGGATCCTTTGCCCATAAATATGGACCGCTTTAAACCCAGATCAAGCAAGGAATAGGCACCAAAAACAGAATTGACATATTGCCGCCTGGTATCATATTCATAATCGCATTCTGCCGACCATAGAGAGCTGATCGTAAAAATATTGTTAGTATTAAATTGCAGCGATACAAGCCCTGCGTTATCCAGTTTTGCCCCAAACGCCTGCCCGTTAAATGCATTACTGTAAACAGCCAGTGTATTATTGGTTGTCCACCATGACAGCATTTTTTTATTGTAAGCAAGATCTGTTTCCCAACCATGCGCTCCCTGGATATTAATGGGCCGGCGAGTGATCGTGGTTTTATTACTATCTAAGAAAGGCAGAGTACGCACGTAGCCTCTATAAATATCATAGTTCAGTGTAATGGTAAATGATTGTAAGAAATTCCAGCCCAGTTCACCATGCCATGACGTCTGCGGCTTCAGGTTGGGATTGCCCTGAAAAAACAAAGTGGCGGTAAGTGGTCGCCGAAAAGGAACATATTCATGATAATCCGGCCGGTCTGTTCGTCGCCCCAGCCGCAAGGTTAATGCATTTTGTTCATTGATATGGTCACTCAGAAATAAAGTAGGGAACAATTGCAAATAATTCTGATCAATCGTTGCACCGGTAACTATTTCTTTTCCCTTCGTTATAGTTTGCTCTGCTCTAATCCCGGCTTCAACAGAAATATTTGGCCAGTTTTTATTGAAATTAATATAAGCAGCATTGATGTGCTCTGAATTTATTGAATGATCGCTTTGCGTCTGATCAAAGATCTGCCGATTATCGGCAAGGTCATAAACGCTGTTGTTATTATCTGCTTTTACATAACTGGACTTAACACCAGCCTCAAATACACTTTTATTTTTTAGTGGCCGAACATAATCCATTTTTGCAGCGTAAATATCAAGCTGCCGGTGTTGTAGCAACAGATTATTAGTTTCGGACAGAAAACTGCCCGTCGCGTCATCTAACGTGCTATAATTAGTTTGCAGTGGAAAGTAGCGATACTCGGCGTGGTCGGCATTGATGGTAAATAACCGTCCATTGGTATCTAACTGATGTGTTAGCTGAATCCCGGCCGTGTAATTAAAGGGACTATCATGTAATTTGCTCCTATAGTAAATATGACTTACCTTGTTGCGAAGACTGTCAAGTACATCCATAGCAGAAACAAATCCGTTATCGGCGATGCCGTTACTCAGTGTCCCTGATAAGGTTATTGTGGTTCTTTTAAAGATATAAATATCCAGTGCCAGCGAAGGCCTGTAGTTTCGGCCAATATTATTACCGTTATTGTCCGAAACTTGTTCTGACAACAGCTTATTACCGGTGTCATGTATATCACTGATCACATTACTTGCGCTGTATCTTTTGTTATAGGTATAGGTATTATTTAAAAGAAGATTGAAATGCTCGTTTTTATAGCTGAATGTAAAGCCGCCATTGTACCTGCCAAAGTAGCTTTGGGCCAAGCTGGCGTTCACGTTCCCGTTGAACCCTTCTTTATTATTCTTCTTTTTAACAATATTAATAATGCCCGCGGTTCCTGCCGCGTCATACTTTGACGAAGGATTGCTCATGAGTTCCACCCGCTGAATACCTGAAGCCTGCATTCCATCTAATAAGCCATGAAGATCTTCGGCAGATAAATAAGTAGTTTTCCCGTCGATCAATACGTTAACGCCAGGTTTCCCATTTAGCAATATTTGTCCATCAGGAGAAACCTGTACACCGGGGAGTTTGCGCAATACCTCCCAAACTGTTGAACCCTCTGTAGTAACGCTCCTCCCGATGTTGACCACCGTTTTATCCAGTTGGTGTTCAACAAGTTTTGGTTCTGCTTTCACTATAACATTGTTTAATACTTTTACAGTGCTTTTTAAAGTTAACCTACCCATATCAATAAGTGGTTGGCCCCCATTAACGGACAACCGTTGTTGCAGCGTTTCAAATCCTACCATGCTGACGGATAGGATATAATCCCCGGGTGCAACATTCGGGATTAAGAATAAACCATTGTTATCGCTTTGTTCTGATTTGTAACTAACCGAATCTTTGGCAGACTTCAGGTTAACCGTTACATATGGAAGAGGACTGTTTTGTACATCAATAATTTGCCCTTTGATATTTAGCGAAATAGATGTTTGAGCGAATACAGATGTAAACCAATTACATAGTATTAAGCAAAAAAGGATTTTAATTAGCTGCATATACAATATTCCGCACTACAGCAACTCAAAATAGTGACTAATGCCAGACTGGCCACAATAGCCGGCCGAAAGGTGTTTTTAGCTGTTCGAACGGATTGAGGGGGTGAAACCGTCTGTCTGTCGACGATAGTTCCGTGAAGCCGGGTAAATCGTATTTTTGTTTATGGATCTTTCAGAACGACTCATCAGGTTCAATCAAACTTACCGGGTGGTGAGCCATGTATTGTTTTGGCTGCTTGTATTGATGTTACAATACAGTTCTGCTGGTTATTACAATCCCGATGGTGCACGCTTCATGGACATACTGCTGGCCGTTGGAACAAACCAGGTGGCCCAAATGGCCGCAGCCTATTTTTTAACTTATTTTATAGTACCACGCTATATTTACAAACAAAAATATCTGCCCGGATTAACCTGGTTTGCTATTTCTATTTATGTGATCTGTGTCCTCTCCCGGTTAGTAGTTGTTCATGTGGAGGAACCATTTTATGGCGTTAAAGCTAAACCCAACGAGACTTACCAGGAGATCTTTACTGATTTGCCCAAGCTTATATATGTATATTTTTTTCGTATCTATTCGGTAGCTTTTGTGTTCATGCTACTCAAATTACTTAAAGACCAGTTGTCCGTTCAGCAGCGTGCATTGACGTTGGAAAAGCAAAAGGCCGAAGCCGAGCTCAAATTGCTGAAAACGCAGCTAAATCCTCATTTTTTGTTCAATACCCTAAATAATATTTATGCACTGGCCCTAATGAATGCGCCTGTAACCGCCGGTGCTATAGGCCGTTTGTCCGAAATCCTGGATTATATTCTTTATCGCTGCAATAACATATACGTTCCGCTTTCGGGTGAAGTGGCATTATTAAACAATTATATTGGTCTGGAAAAACTACGTTACGATGAACGGTTAACCGTGAACTTCAGTTGCCATATAGATGAGCAGGTAGAGATTGCCCCTCTGATACTTTTGGCTATTGTAGAAAATGCCTTTAAACATGGAGCAGGTAATGACATTGGCGAACCTAAGATCGATATCAATTTGAAGACAGATCCCGGCCATTTTGCATTCACCGTGTCTAATACCTTTCAGCCAAAAGATGAAAAAAATGGTACCAGTATCGGTCTGTCCAACTTAAAACATCAGCTTGAGTTGGTCTATCCCGGAAACCATGAACTTACGATCACCGAAATGGGATCCTTATTTATTGTTAAACTAACCATTAAGCTGGCATGAAGATACGCTGTCTGATAGTTGATGATGAGCCGCTTGCGGTCCGATTACTGGAGAAGCATATTGCCCAACTCGAGCTTTTTGAGATCACTGGGATATGCAATAACGCGGTAAAAGCGCTGGAACTATTGAACCAACAGACGGTAGACCTCATGTTCCTCGATATTAAAATGCCCAGGGTGTCTGGCCTCGACCTGTTGAAAACTATAATCCATCCCCCAAAAACTATATTGACCACGGCCCACCGCGAATTTGCACTGGAGGGATTTGATTTGGGTGTAATCGACTATTTGCTAAAACCTATTACGTTTGATCGTTTTTTTAAGTCGGTTGAACGTTACTTAAAAACAACTAATTACGCAATACCAGAAATATTATCATCGTCTGAAAAGCTATTTATCTATCTCAAATCCGGTCATAAATATTTCAAAGTTGATACCCATGATATTTTATATGCCGAAAGCCTGAAGGATTATGTTCATGTGCATACCAGGGAAATAATAATCATATCAAAATATAAGATCAGCGATCTCGAAAAAGAACTACAAGGCAAAGGCTTTATGCGTATTCACAGGAGCTTTATTGTTAATCTGCAACATGTTACCGCCATTACAGCCAACGACGTTGAAATTGGCAAAATTGAGTTGCCAATAGGCGATACATATAAAGCTCTTGTCCAGCGGATTAGATGTTAGACTCCTCTGACTGGGTAGAATTCGAACCACTTAATTCACCAAATACGTGTTTTAAGCGAATTAGAAAACTTTTAACGATCCCTGGCTGTGCACTTTTCGAACCGCACAGTTTATGGTTCGAATCCTGCTCGGGCTTTTGAAAATCAGTTAATTATAGTAAGCGTTTAGATGATTTATAAATACCGTTGGCAACATATAGCTATGAAAATCGTTTGCTATCTTAAACAACTATATAACCTCTTAGTACGATAATTGGCTAAAGCTTGGTGGTTGTTAATAGTTATTGTATCGAAACCTTTGTTTAATAATTATCATTCACTTTTTAAACTCCTTACTGGATTTGCCAAAGCTGCCTTAATAGATTGAAAGCAAATTGTTAATAGAGCAATCATCTCTGCTATGGTTCTGGCTATAGCCAATACCCACCAAGGCATGGTTATGCGGTAAGCAAAGTGCTGCAACCATTTTTGCATCACGAACCATGCAACAGGCGATGCTATCAGGATGACGACAAATGACTAATAACGTACAGTGTACTGCCCGTTTTCGAAACAAAAAAAATATCAATAAAATGTATAATTTTCTATATATCAATTTATTGTAATTTTGGAATAGCCTTTGGGCTGTTGGCATTACTTGAATTCATATATATTCCATATTGACATATACGACCTGGTAATGCTGGGGATGACTTTCACCGGCCTGACCTTGGCCTTGCTGCTATGGTTTATCCCAAATACAAATCGAAGCGCCAACCGATTTCTGGCAATGGCTATCTGCTCTGTTATTTTAACAACGTCCTGGCTATTGTGTAAAAACATTCGTTTCGATATGTACTTCCCGCATTGGAGCTGGCTGCTTCCGGAATTCTCAGTAGCGATTGGACCACTTATTTATTTTTACATCCTCAAGATAACTCGTCCAGAATATAAATTCCAATTCAGGGACCTGCTGCATTTCAGTCCCTTGTTACTTGAATGGAGCGCTCGGATATTGGAAATCAAAGAAAGTGCAATAGCAGGTGTTCCTGTTTATAACACAACAACCTATCAACGATTAGATCCCATAATACAATTATTGGTACTCATTTCGGCCATTATTTACCTTCATCAGTGCCAGGGTCTGGTAAATCAGTTTAATCAACGGGTGAAATTCAACGGAGGCGACAGGTACCGGAACAGTATGCGTACACTAAGTAATTTACTGTCCGCCTTAACCATCATTCTGTTTTTATGGATAGCATTCACATGGGTGGATTGGTATTACCACTTAGGTAATCATATTTATTATCCTTTATATCTGCTTTTATCCGTCCCCATAACCTGGATGGTAGTCAGTGCATTTTCAAGGCAGGAAACCAGCCTTCGGACCGCCGTTCGGCCTCAAGTATTCTTTCCAATACCCCCTGAGCTGAAACAAAAAGGTACCTGGCTTAAAAATGCTATGAAAGCCAATAGTTATCATCGGGATATGGAACTAAGCTTAAGCTCGCTTTCCGGAAAACTCGGGCTGACTCCGCATGAATTATCCAGGATCATCAATACAGTGCTCAAGAAAAGCTTCAATGATTTTGTTAATGGCTACAGGGTGGCGGATGTGATTCGCAGAATTCAGGACCCAGCTAACGATCACTTAACCCTGATGGGAATGGCATATGAATCGGGCTTCAATTCTAAAACCTCATTTAACCGGATTTTTAAACAAATGACCGGTAAAAACCCGGTAGATTACAAGTTTGAACTGAAAAAAGAAGCCCCATCTTATAAATTGGGGCTTTATCAGGGCCGGCCAGCGGTAATTTCGTATCAACAAACTGCCCAAAGTTGGGCCGACACGAAAACAAACCGCAATTTTATGTTCAAGAATTATTTAAAGACTGCCTGGAGAAGGATCGGAAGAAATAAAATCAATGCCGCTATCAATATTCTTGGCTTATCGCTGGGTATCTGTGCCTGTTTACTTATTTATCTTATCACCAACTTTGAGCTAAGCTTCGATAAATTTCATCCTGATAAAGAACAGGTCTATCGCATCGTGGTAGCTATGCAGGATGGGCAAGGCCAAAGGAATGACATGGCTAGTATGATCAGCGCACTCCCTTTGGCAGTGCGAAACGAGTTGAGTGGTTTTGACGCGGTAACTGCATTTTATAATTACTTTCCTAAAGTTACGATACCAGGTAGCGGTAATTCCACCAGGAAATTTTCTTCCCCCAAACAAGGGGAAGAAAAGTCGCCTGTTATTGTGGCCGAACCACAGTACTTCAATATTTTTAAGTATCAGTGGCTACAAGGTAATCCCACTACAGCTTTAAAAGAGCCGTTTAAGGTAGTGTTGTCCAGAAGCGAAGCATACAGATATTTTGGCACAGCGCCATTAGCAGCTATTATAGGTAAACAGGTTATTTACAACGATTCATTACGTCTTACAGTTTCGGGGATAGTGGAAGACTGGACTAAGAATTCTGATTTTGCTTTTAAAGATTTTATTTCTTTTGCAACGGTTGAACACAGCTTTTTAAAAAATGATATCGACCTGCATAACTGGGGGATGTGGGACTTTAATTCGCAGGGGTATGTAAAGCTTGCACATGGGGTTACACCTGCGCAGATCGAAAAACAATTCCCGGGTTTTGTAAAAGCTCATATAAAAGTGGATGGGACGCCCCCCCGGTTATCGTTGCAGCCCCTGGCTGATATTCACTTTAACAACCGCTACCATGATGCCTATTCCAGGCAGGCACATTTGCCCACGTTATATGCCCTGATAGCCATAGCGGTTTTTATTTTACTCATAGCGGTAATCAATTTTATAAACCTTTCTACTGCGCAATCTTTGGCAAGGGCCAGGGAGGTAGGTGTGCATAAAGTATTGGGTGGAAGTAAAACAAGTTTGACAGTGCAATTTATGGTTGAAACCTTTATACTCACCCTTATCGCTGTAATTATTGCGTTGTTCGCCATACATCCTGTAATCTTCTTATTTCATTCCTTTATTCCACTTGGGGCGAACCTGAGTTTACTCAGCCCGGCGGTGGTTTTGTTTTTGCTTTTAATCCTTGTCGTGACTTCCATACTTGCCGGTTTCTATCCTGCGAGACTGTTATCATCTTATTTGCCCGCATTAAGCCTGAAAGGACAGGGCGCCACACAATTTAATAATAAGAGTTACCTCAGGAAGACATTGATCGTGTTCCAGTTTACAGTATCACTTGTGTTTATTATCGGTACGCTTATCGTTGGTAACCAAATCAATTTTATATTAAATAAGGATTTAGGTTTTAACAAAGATGCGATTATAACCATGCATACCGAGTGGAATAATAGCATCGATCAACTAAATGTTTTTTGCAATAAAGTTAAAGAAATACCAGGGGTTCAAATAGTAAGCCGCCATCGTACGACACCCGCTGCAGAGCGGCACGGCGGAACGATTATTTTTAACAAGGGGGCGGAAGACTCAAAAACAGATGCGTCATTTGATTTTTGCGACGAAAATTATGTGCCGTTATTCGGCTTAAAGATTATAGCGGGTCGTGATCTTATCCATTCGGATACCATTAAGGAGTATTTGATAAATGAGACATGTGCTAAAGCCCTTGGATTTAAAAAACCGGAGGATGCTGTAGGAAAATTTGTAGGAATAGGCATGCCCAATTCTACAAGGCAGATAGTAGGGGTCGTAAAAGACTTCAATTCAAAATCGTTGCATGAAACGGTTACCCCTTTCTTTATGGCCTCGGTTACAAAAAGTGAAAGGACTGTTAGTATCAAATTATCAGCCGGGAAAGGAATCAATGACTTTAAAACAATTATAGCCCAAATTAACAAAGCGTGGAAGCAAGTGTATCCAAATGAAAAATTTGAGTATACTTTTTTCGACCAGACCATCGCCAATTTCTATAACAAGGAACAGAAAACTTCGCAATTGATGAATACAGCCATGCTGATTGCGATATTTATTTCGTGTATGGGACTTTTTGGCCTTGCAACTTTTACCGCGCAGCAGCGCGTAAAAGAAATTGGCATTAGGAAAGTGCTTGGAGCAACAGCCTTAAGCATTGTATCGATGTTGAGTAAAGAGTTTTTAGGATTAATTATTATTTCATTAGTAGTAGCCTCGCCGATTGCCTTTTATTTAATGCACAATTGGTTACAGGATTTCGCCTACCGCATTAAGATAAATTTGTGGGTTTTCTTATTATCAGGATCGGCTGCAATCCTCATTGGCTTGCTAACCGTTAGCTTCCAGACATTGAAAGCTGCATTGACAAACCCGGTTAAGAGTTTAAGAAATGAATAATCACTTCGACATGTATCGGAAGAGGCATGCAAACTTACGCTTATATTTTAAAAGGTTTCTATCGAGCACTATGGACGAAATCCGTTGGAAGGTAATATTGTGTTTTATTTGCGATATTTAATCAGC
>NZ_DASVOB010000728.1:0-10506 GCF_036383575.1 Mucilaginibacter sp. | reverse complement strand
GGCTAAAATTGAGAATAAAGAGCGGCAGGTGCAACAGATCATCGTAAAAACCACCATCCGGGATAAAAGTGGCATCATTGTTAAGCAGGTTCAACAGCTACAAGATGTACAGCCCCAGGGGATAAATATTGTTGATCAGCAATTACAGCTAAACAATCCGCATTTGTGGAACGGCCGGAAAGATCCTTATCTGTATTCACTTACTACAGCTATTATTAAAGATGGTAAAACAATAGATGAGGTAGTACAGCCCCTCGGTCTCCGCTATTTTTCGATAGTTCCGGGCAAAGGTTTTTACCTGAATGGTCAGCCGTACCGCTTGTATGGTGTTTGCCGCCACCAGGAATGGCAGGATTATGGAAGCGCCCTGAGCAATGCTCAGCATCAAAGCGACCTCGATATGATCTACGAAATAGGGGCAACCTCTATCCGTTTTGCGCACTACCAGCAAGCCGAATATATTTATGCCAAATGCGACAGTATGGGCTTTGTAATTTGGGCCGAGATCCCCTTCGTAAACGCAGTTTCTACACAAGAGGGAGATAATGCCAAACAACAGCTAACCGAACTCATCAGGCAGAATTATAACCATCCATCCATATATAATTGGGGGTTGCACAATGAGGTGTACTCCAACTCGCCGGATGGTTTTGTGCCGGTTTTAACCAGGGAACTGAACGATATTGCTAAAACCGAAGATCCCGGCAGGTTCACCGCAAGTGTAAGCGGTTACGGCGAGGTAAACCGGCCATCGAACCTGGCTGCGGATATACAGGGCATGAACCGGTATTACGGCTGGTATGAAGGGAAGATCCCCGATCTGGAAGATTGGGTTACCGGCTTGGAAAATGATTATCCAAATTATAAAGTTGTACTTTCGGAGTATGGCACCGAAGCCAATGTAAATCAACAGCAGGAAAATGTAGGCGATAGCGGCGATCCGTCAAGCCAGTTTTGGCCCGAAACCTTCCAAACAAAATTTCACGAGGTGCAATGGGGCATTATCGAAAAACATCCATACCTGGTAGCCTCATATGTTTGGAATATGTTTGATTTCTCGGTGCCATCGGCCAATGGTGGTGGCGTGCCCGCCCGCAATATGAAAGGCCTGGTTACTTATGATCGTAAAATAAAAAAGGATGCCTTTTATTGGTACAAAGCTAACTGGAGCCAGGAACCTGTACTGTACATCAGCGGCCGCAGAAATACGGATAGGGTAGAGGCGGTAACTACTGTAAAAGTATTTGCCAATACTTCAAACGTTACACTTTATCTGAACGGTAAAAATGCGGGTGAGGCAGAAACGGGCACCACCAAACATGATTTCGTATTTAAAAACATCCACCTGGTTAAAGGCGTAAACCAGCTCAGGGCCGAAGGGTATTTTAACGGGAAGCTGCAAAGTGATTCCATTGAATGGACGCTGAAAAATTGAAGGTTGATTTTTTTTAAATTAAAATATATAAAGAGGATTTCATCTGCAATACGATCGTTTATGAAAGAAGTGCTGTTGTTCAGCTTTTGGTGCTATAATAGGTTCGTACAATGTACCTTACAACCCGCCTCGCGGTCCGTCATGCAAATAATGAAACCAATCGAAAAAAGCAGTGCCGCCGTCTTGTTTTATATTATAAGAAAACAATGCCGGTCGCACTGCTTTCCAGTAATTATAATTGGATAGTGTGCACACATCGCCCAACCGAACAAAAGTTTTACCATCCAGGCTATACTGCATTACTGTATCGTGATCAAGGTCGATAAGTAAGCGGAAAAAGATCCTTTTTTGTTTAAGGGAGATCTCTTCTTTAAACTTACCATTGTTATCGGCATAAACATTCAGGGTGCTATCCGTTTTGATCAAGCCTATTTCGTGAATGTAATTACCTAACAGGCATAAGCCTGCTTTTTGACCGGGCATCATCTCATCGGCATACAACACCGTGGTGATTTCTCCTTTCCGGCCCATAAGCTTTTGGGTGATGGTATTTTTAGCGTGTTTATTATCCGGCGATTGCATAGCCATAAGCACCAAATAGCCTTTACGTTTTTTCAGCGACCATTTACCATCAACCGGGTTATGGTTCCATTGCCATTGCAGGCTAAGAGTTGGCCTGTTAAACTCATCAGATGCTTGCGGGGCGATTACGGTAGTCAGCTTTTTTACTTTTGGTTTAGCCCAAATACTTACCGGTTCGTCAATGCCGTTGCCATCGTTATCAATGCCGATGAACGGCCAGTCGTTTTGCCATTTTACAGGTTCAAGGTAGCAAATGCGGCCAATAGTCCCCGCATCCTGAAAATGAATGAACCAGGCTTCGTCGTTATCAAGTTCAACTAAGCCGCCCTGGTGAGGGCCATTGATATTGGTTTTGCCTTGCTCCACAACAATTTTCCGTTCATAGGGGCCATAGATACTTTTCGAACGTAGAGCAGTTTCATAACCGGTGCCCACTCCGCCCTCCGGAATGATGATGTAATAATACCCGTTTTGCTTATAGATCTTGGTGCCTTCGGCAACCGGCCCCTCGTAAACGGTTTTGCCCGAATCGAGCAGATGCTTGCCGTCGGAACTCATTTTGTGAATGATAATAGGCCCGGCCCCTAAACGGCTATGACCGAGGTAAGCCTGCCCGTCGGCATCCCAAAACGGGCAGGGGTCTTCCCAACCGCTTATTCTTTTTACCTCTGTTAGTGGTTTCCATTTTCCTGCCGGATCGGTAGCTGTACTCATATACAGCCCTTCATCCGGCGTGCAGAAATAAACATAAAACTTGCCATTATGATAACGGAGCGACGGTGCCCAACTGCCTGCTCCGTATTTATCCATGGTGTTGTACTTTGGGTCGAGGTCAAGGCGTTTATATACCTGTCCTATGATCCTCCAGTTTACCAGGTCGGAAGATTGGAGCACAGGCATCCCCATAAAATGAAAATCCGAACAAACCATATAAAAATAATCCCCCACGCGGATCACATCCGGGTCTGAATAGTCTGCATTAAGGATAGGGTTTTTATAAGTGCCGTTTAACTGGTCGCCCCAAGCTGCGGGATGCCTTTGCTGGGCATTCAGTTGCTTGTTAAAGGCAATCAGCGTCAAAATTAAAACGACCACTGTGCTAAGCCGAATTTTCATCATATTACCATTTAGTTGGGGACAAAGCCCTGTATTATTTAGTGTTGTTGTAAGGCTCGGCTATCAGCCTGATGCTATCCTTACCCAAAACGGCAGCATCAAATTCTATTTTCACGGTTTTGGTTTCACCCTTCAATAGGGTGAAATAGTTATCGCTCATGATAGCCGGTAAGATCTGTTCACCGTTTGATGCCCGAACTGCCTGTACCCTTACCCCAAAGGCTACTGCCTTTGATGACGACGGATTGGTTACCTGTGCAGTAATATAATATCTACCATCGGCCTTAACCGTTTTATAATCGGTTTTTAAATCAACCTTTGGCAGGGTATTTAATGCAGTGTAATCCTTGCGTTTGTTGCCTCTCCAGTAGAAATTATCTGATATCAGTTTGCCTGTATTGTCAGTCAATTTTAGTTTGATGAAATGCACATCCGAAAGACCTTCGCTGGCTACATCGCCCTGGTAAACTTCAAAATTATACAATGAATACCCCCAATAGGTGGCACGTTCAACACCCTGCATTTTAACATAACGGGCAGTTACTTCGGGGAACATGATCTTTTGTTCGCCTTGCCTGCCATCGTCAGTGCTGTAAACATCATGCCAGTGGCTGGCATCTGTTGATACCTGGATCTTAAAAGATTTGGCATAAGCATCTTCCCAACTCAGGCCAACACCGTTAACTACTTCTTCCTTGCCCAGGTCGATGTAAACCCATTCGCCATCGCTGTAACGACTTGCCCAGCGTGAAGCTGGGTTGCCGTCATTTATCGCCGACGCATCGCCGTTGGTTGATGACGAGCTTACTACTTTTTTATTTTTGGCGAGATCGGCCTTGTACTGGTTAAATTTTAGATCAAATACTGCACCTGCGCTGTTGGCTGGCACATCCACCATTTTTGACTGGCTGTATTGCTTTACCAGTGTGCCATCTAAATTATAAACATCGGCCGATGCGGTTAAACCATCAGCATCCTTTCGGGTGGTATTGATAACCTTAATGGCGTTGGTTACCGGGTTCCATTGAATATGCAGTGGTTCGCAGGCTTTTTTAACACCCCAATATGCCCCGGTAAGGTCATAGTAATAATCATAAGTTTGCCATACCATTGATGGATAAGCGGATTGGCTCATCCAGGTCATTAGGCCCGATGCATCTTCGCCCATGGCATCCTGCCAGCCTTCAAACATAGCCTTATTGCTCTCCAAACTTACAAATTGAGCTTTGCGGCAAAAATCCTCAATACCTTTTGGTGTACCGTAACCATTGGTAATACTGGCTTCATAGCTATCCGGGCCTGCATTGAACGCCCGCGGACCAAAAAAGTGCTGATCCCACATTTCATTGCGCGGCCACCAGTTTTCTTTAGGCATAAACTTTTTGAAGCTTTCAAAATTCACAAAAACTGCCGTGCCCAATTCAGTACGTAAACCCCAGCCTTTGTTACCGCCTAAACCGGTTGGATATGCGGTAAAATAGTATCGGGGATCTTTAGCATCCCAGGGGCCGCTTCCCGTAAGGTTTTCGGCATGTGAGTTGGGTTGGTACCAGCGGTCGCCACCATCAAAGGTTGAAAGGTCTTCCTTTAGCCATGCGCTCAAAGGTTGTTCAGGCCATCCTTCGTTGTCCGCACACCAAACGGCAATGGCGGGGTGGTTTCTGAAGCGTTTTATTTTCTCGATGGCATTGGCGTTGAAAGTAGTGATATCTGCTGGCAGGTTAGGATTCGCGTTCAGCCAGAAATCGTCCCAAACCATGATACCATACTTGTCGCAGGCGTCATAAAATTCCTCATCAGTAGTTGAACCGATCCAGTTGCGGATCATGTTAAAGTTCATCTCCTTGTGCAGTTTTACCTTATAATCATACTCCGCACCGCGGCAGCGTAACAGGTATTCGCTCATGCCCCAGTCGCCGCCTTTTATAAATACTTTGGTACCGTTTATAGCTAAATGCAGCACATGACCAATGGTATCATAGCTATACCTTTTAATTCCAAATTTGATATTCTGTACATCTGATACCTCATCGCCAACAACAACGCTTAGTTTGCAGTTATACAGGTTAGGATCGCCATAGCCATTAGGCCACCACAGTTTAGGGCTGTTGATCATCAATTGTTCAAAATCGCGCTTGTTCAGCTTTACATCTGTGGTACCATTGGCATCAACATAAACTTTTTTTTGAAACTCAATATTACCCGGCGTAATTAAACCTTTTATGATAGCCGCCTGTGAGTTTGAAGCGTTGTTTTTTACCTCGAGGTTCACTGACAGATCTGCACGGGCATTGGTTGGCAGGTTGGCGCGGATCCATGGGTCTTTGATAGTTACATCGCCTGTATTACTCAGGTAAACATTATCGGTGATGCCCGAGTTAAGGCCTGGCACATAAGGCATCCAATCCCAGCCGGCACTCGATACATAGTTGGGGCTGCCCACATTGGCTAATGGCTGTTTGGGGATATAAACCAGGGCTGTAATCACATTTTTTCCGACATGGTTTATCAGACCAGTTATGTCAAATTTTCCGCGCTGCATAAAACCATCCAGAGAGCCCAGAAAAGTGCCATTAAGATAAATATCAGCCTTGCGGTTAACACCTCTGAAGTTGAGCCAGATAGTTTTTTTGGTATAGCTTGCAGGTATACTAAATTCGGTACGGTACCAGAAGCTGCGGTCGTACTTGGCTTTATCAACCTTGTAAATATTATCGCCAAAGTTGGGGTCTTTCTCCAAACCGGCGGCTACATATGAGGCAAATGTTGTACCGGGTATAATAGCTGTAACCCAATCACCGGTATTATAACCGGCATCTTTAATTTTTGAGGCGTCGGCTATGTCGGCCTGAGGTTTCACTTTCCATTGTTGCCCGGCCGAACTGTTAAGCGATACCTCGTTGCTTTGCGCTTGGGCCTCGCCATAAAAACATGTAATAATGACAATTAAAAGTTGGCGTAAAGAGAAATGTTTAAGCATTAGGATTAAATTATTTGATGGGGACTTCTGAGGTAGAATTTTATTGGGTTGAAATGATTGCTTTTGTTAAAATCAGATCATTGTGTTTACTCACCCCGACATCGTTACGCTCGTGCCCCCCTCTACGCGAGCGTAAAGAGGGGAATCCTATTTTTTATTTTTCCTGCCCTCTTTACCCAAAGGGTAGAGAGGGCGGTCGAGCGAAGCAAAGACCGGGTGAGTCAACTATGCGATTATAAACTTCTCAGCTTAACACCTTTAAACTGTAAGTAAGTATATGACTGTGTGCTTACCACCCATCCAAAAGTAACGGTGGTAGTTGTGGCGAGGGTAAAACTAAGCGTGTGTACACCTCCCATGTTATTTTGATCACCTTTGTAAATTGCCAGCGGGTTGCCCAAATTGCTGATGTCAGGCAGCGAATTGCCAACTGCAACAATTTCATTGCCGTTAAAAGTACCACCATAACCGGCAGTTTCTATATCAAGCGCATAGCTGCCTGAGGGTAGAGTAATGGTTTGATAAACTTTTCCGTTGTTGACGCCGTCGCCTCCCCAATCTTTAGCTTCAAAGTGGATACATCCATTATTATCCCATGACCAGCCGCCACCTTTGCCGCCGTCCTGGTTCAGCACATTGCTGTTATACTGCCAGTCTTTAGGTGTACCCCATTTATTGGTGCCATTATCGCCCCGTACAAAAGGATAGCCAGCATTTTTGATATACAGCGATGTAATATCACCTATACGCCTTACCCTTGGGAAAAGGGTAGGAGCAGCAACCGTAAAAGTATCAATAGCACCTCTGAAAGGCAGATAGCTGGACTGGTAAGTAACATCGGTACCAAATTTAAAATCATTGATGGTTACAATAGAGTCTGTCGGTTTGAGCAGCGTTGTTTGTGTTTTACCTGCATTATCTGTATAGGTCACCACTGTTTTGGTATTGATGGTTACTGAATCAAGCGTGATCTGGTTAAAGTTTAGCTTAACAACACCGGTGGTGATATCAACTGTAAAAGGGTTATCGGCATTATAACCACGGTTAAAAATACCACCAGCGTAAACAGCCCCATACACCCTAACCCCGTTAATGGTTTTTGAGATGGAAATATGCCCGTCACTATCAATAGAATTTACGCTGAAATTATAAGTGCCTTCTGTAAGGTTCGATATCAGCACTTTCACCGTATCAAGCGGGTTATGGCTGGTTGCATTAACAATTAATGAATCCTGCTTATTATTCCAGTAAACTTTGTACTTCACAATTTTAGGGTCGGGGCTTGGGTTCCATACCAATTGGGTACGTAGTTTACCTGCCCTGTAATTTGCGTTGGCAATTACACCGGGATAATATATTTCGCCGCCCTTTATCAGCTCCTTGTAATTCTCGTTCTTTTTTGAGCAGCCCCACACGGCCAGCAACAACAGCAGCCATGTTATATTTTTTATGTTGATCTTCATTTGTTTGTCGCTTAAAAATTATTGAGGGATTCCGTAAAAAGACATTTCTTCAATGTAGGTGTAATCCAACCCAAACCAGGTTTCGCTCACTACAACACGCAGGTATTTGGCCGCCGGACTGTTGAACGGCACATCGAAGTTTACACCGGCATCAACAAATGCCTGGTCGGCAGCGTTGGTTTGCCCCTGCGGAAGGCCTGATGGTGGATCAGGAAAGCGGAAAGTGCCCAGCACTACCCAATCGCCGCTTACTGTGCCCGCTGGTTTACCGCCCGGTGTAACTGCATCGGCAGGGTTATCCTTGTTTGACCCCCAGATGCTGAATACTTTTGGGTTTGCATAACCATAGCCTCTTGGCCACATCAAAAAGTGGCTCAGTTTATAGCTTTTGCCTACGCCAAATGTACCCTGTACCAGTTTTTGCACCGGGCCAATAGTGGTTTGCCATGGTGCTGCGCCGCCAACTTCCTTGGTAAAGCCGTCCCATAAATAAGGCAGGATGCCGCCGTAACCGATATAGGCATCGCTCGGTGTGAGGTATTGGAAAAACTTGCTTTTATCCAGCAACTCTTCATACAAAGGAGTGAGGGTTACCAGCAAGGTGTCCGATGCATTCCCGAACTGATCGGTAACAAAAGCACCGAATTTTGCAGGCGTGGTGCTAAACCCCCTTACCGCATAACTTATGGTATCGGTACTGGTAAAATGCCTGTCTTTAATATTGAACTTATTATCGGCCGGATCGATGGCAATTACGTTGATGCCAACAGGCCTTTTGTCTTTATTTATAGTTGATAAATGGATGCCGCCAAAATCGGCAGCTATGGTCAGGTTTTTCCTGATCAGCTGGTAGTAGGGGGTATCCGGGTGAACGGTGACCGTAACTGCGTCCGATTCTACATTAGCCCTTGTTACGGCATGCAGGGTAATAGTGTAGTCCTTACTGCTTTGAAAACCGTCAACCCTGATGGTATCCAGAAAATAGCTGGATTTAGTTTGCCTTGTTGTTTTGCCGTTGATATTATAATCGGCAACTACATAAAGCAGGTTTTGTGACGATGGCAAAGTATAGGTTAAAACCGCACCGCCGTTAAAATTGCGCACTTTAACATTGGTAACTACCGCGGGCTTTGTTTTATCGGTACTTTCAGGAAGTTTGTAGTTATCGCTTTTGGAACATGAAAACAAACATGTTGTTAAAAGCGCCAGCACACATAAAAAATGCACCGGCTTTATATGATTATAGCTCATAATGTTTCTTCGTTAATTATTAATCCAATTAAAAAACCATTAAAATCCTACCAGTAAGGGTTTTGAACAAGGTTATCGTTCACCACAATGGAGTTGTTCCAAATTGGCCACAGGTAATCCCTTGTATTAAATACCGGGATTTCCACGTTTCGGGCACGGTAATAGTTAATAGCCTGCTCTTCGTAAATGCTCCAGCCGGTTAATGGCGTGCTCAATACGCCCTGCAGTTCCTTCCATCGGCGAAGGTCCCAGCCGCTTTGGCCTTCAAAGCAAAGTTCTATCCGGCGTTCCTGGTGAATGATAGCCCTTAAACCCTCTTTTGTAGTTGGTTTAGATGGATTTCTTGAATAGGCTGCCCATGAGTTAACAACACCATCCAATCCTGCACGTGCCCTGATCTTATCTACATAAGCTATTGCATCGGCAGTAGGACCGTTTACCTCATTTAATGCTTCGGCATACAGCAGGTATAAGCCTGCCATACGCATAACCGGCATTGAAAAATCTGTCCAGTTAAAGCCGTCGTCATAAACGGTGAGATAGTTTGCCAGCTTTTTAGGCCAGTAACCGGTGATGTTTGACTTTTGCAACGTTTTAGGACCTGCCAGCGAAGTGACACCACGTGCTGGTACATAGTGCGCAATTTTTGCGTCAAGGATCCCGTCGCCAAACCAAATGCCACCGTCAAAGCCTATGCTGCCGTAAAAACGCGGCTCGCGGTCAAAGTGGGCTTTAATGGTTTGGTAGCCTTGTTTTATGTAGAAGAAATTTGCAGCATCGCCGGTACGCAACTGGTTACGGTCGGCATAATCCCAGCTTTTGTCTTCGTCAATAGGTACGCCTTTGTTCGTGTAAAACAAATCGGTAGTTGAAATAGGCACAGCATAATAAGCAGGGTTCTGGTTATCGTTTTGGTTGGCCTTTTGGGTTAACCTTGGAATGCAATATTCCTGCCCATGCCAGATATTGCTCAACGACCAGATGAGTTCAGGATTGATATCCCATTTTTGAGTAAGCGCGTTTTGGCAGGTTAGCACCCTTTTTAATGAATCGGGCAGGTTTGAAACGCCCGGTGCCGGCACAAAATTGGTGTTTAAATGCAGCCCGGCAGCTTCGCACATATCGATAGCAGTTTTACATGCGGTGGCGGCCTTTTGCCATTTAGTGGCATCAAACGATGTTGGGAAAAGGTTTTTACCGCTTTTATCCTTAAAGTTTGCATAATCGGGGTTGCCGTTGAATAGGGGGCTCGCGGCCGTCATCAACACTTCGGCTTTGATGGCCGCGGCTGCAGGGCCGGTTATCCTGCCCAGCTCCTTGGCAGGGTTGTCAATTGTAGCGGGCAGATCGGGGATAGCCTGATCGAGCAGCCCTACAATATAGTTTACCACATCATCAACCGGCTGGCGTTTCACTTTCACTTCGGCTGTTGAGGCCTCAACGGGCAGGTTTACGTCGATGATAGGGATGGGGCCGTACATCCGCATCAGGTAATAATTATAGTAAGCCTTCAGAAATTTGGTTTCGGCTATCCATCGTTTTTTTTCAATAGCGGTTAAATCGGCTGGCTTATCAATATTTTCGAGCATTGTATTGCAGCGCCTTATGGCAACAAACATAGCAGTACCATTAGCCCTGCCGTCCCAGAAGTTTAAACCCGGTTCACCAACGTTTTGGGT
>NZ_DASVOB010000727.1:0-15211 GCF_036383575.1 Mucilaginibacter sp. | reverse complement strand
AACTCTTTGGCTTTGGTATAACCCTGCACCGCAAAAGTGATCACATTTTGTTTAGGGATAAGTTCCTGCAATTGAGCAAGCGTTATTTTTTCTTTCTTAACCACCTTTTTGTTGATCACCATTACACCTTTGGTTTGGGTACTGCGGTTAATACCACTTACACCGTCATTTAAAAAGATCTCGACAGACTCAACCTCGCTTGATTGCATGCTTGATAAAAAGTTGGCATCAACGGGTAAGCTGCCTACATAAACCTGTACGGGCGTACGGCTGCCGGAATTGTAATCGCGGGTGATATAAAAATTGTTATCAATATAAGTAAGGCCCATTGCCATGGTTGATAAACAGTTTAACAGCAAAGGGCAACCTTGTAGTTGCTGGGCAGATATTTCATGATCTGCCTGCATTGATAAACCTGCAAAGGTGCCATAATCGGCATGGCTTGCTTTTTTTACGATCTTGGTTGCCTTTACAACAACCTCTTTTATGGTACGTGAGCTTTGATATTGCTTATAGCTGTTTTGTAAATAAGGACGGAAGGTACTGTCGATATTCAGGATCTCATCGGGAATATTATTGTTTTTGCTCAGTTTTTGATATGCCTCGCCGTTAATTGAAATTACAAGGTTACGTCCGTTAGGGTTGTTACGGGCGCTCAGGGTAATTTTTGAAGTATCCGGTACATTCACGTTCGAAAACTTGAAATTCCCTGTCATATCGGTAATTGTTTCTGCCGAAAAGTTTTTGTCGGGAATCAATAGACGAAGGCTGCCTTTGGCTACCGGAAGACCGGTATTGGTTCTTAAAGTTCCCGTTACATCAATACCTTGTTCCGGAAGTAAATAGATAGGCGGGGTTTTGTCGGCCAGGATATCTTCGTAATTGAAGCGGCGATACCCCTGGGTAAGCATCAGAATGTCCAGATTGGCCAGCTTTTCTTCGTCGGGCTTATTGAAATAATAATTAGGCTTTTCGATATATCCTTTCAGATCAGAAGTAAGCAGCATATTGCTCAATATGGTTGATTCTGCATCTTCATTTGACGGTACGGTACCATCATCAACTACCGCTACCGAAAAGCTGCCTTCGGCCGGGGTTGTATTGTTTTTTGCCGATACCGTGATCTTAACGTTGCCTCTTGTGCTGTACGATGGCTTGTCTGTTTTGAGGGACAGGTTCATCTGGTCATTGTGCTGAATAAATACTATCCGTTCGCATAAAGCGTATCCACCCGATGAAAACAGCGTTACCTGTACAATACCCGTAGGGAATTTACTTTTAGGGATATTGGCCGAATAAACTGTGCTTTGCAAAACTGTTTGTGCGGCGTAATAAATAACACCGCCGCTTTGTGCTACCAGGTAAAAGCTTTTGTTTTGTTTACGCTGAAAAAATAGGTCGTTGGCCGAGATCTTTACTGTAAGATTGGCCGGGTCATTATTATAAACACCAATGTTTATCCCCATTGATTGTACACGCGGCAGGTTATAAGATGCCTGCGAACCATCAGGAAATGTGATGTTTGCCTTGTATGACCTTTCAATATCAGGAGTGATGGCGAAGATCCCCATACCTAAGTGCGCGCTGCTGATCTGGGCAACTTCGGTGCCTTTATCGTCAACAATGTTTCCTTTAATATCAACGCCCATACCGCTTGACGCTATAGCCTTAAAAGCGATCTTGGTACGGATGCTATTGGTTAACTGGCCGCCTTCGGGGAAAAACTGCACGTCATATCCTTTAACTGCGGTTCGCATAGAAAAGCTGCTGCTGATTGTTTTGCGGTCGCCTACGTCAATAGCTGTCACCAGGATTCCGCCGGTAATCACATCGGCCTGGCTTTCGGGTATGTCAACCAGTAGCACACCTTTGTCATCGGTAGTGCCGCGGCCTTTACTTACAGGGTCTCCGTTTTTCATGAGCTGCCAGCTTACCTTTTTGTTGGCATAGGGAGCGTTATCTGATCCTTTATAAAGAATGGTAGCATCAACTTTAACACCCGTTCTTTTGGTTGAACTTTTATAGCTTATATTGGTACGCACCTGGTTATCAATGGCGTTACCAACATTAAAGGTACGGTCATAAAAATAATCAGGATCAAAATTGCGCATCCAGCCTGTATAGCTGCGCAGGCGATAAGCTCCTTGTTTGTAGGTATTATCACTAAGTACAATATTGCCGCTTGCAAAGCCATTGGTAACCGAAATACGCTGACTTTCAACTACCGAATCCCGGTTATTGATCAGGTCGACATACACAATGCGGCTCAAGGCCGATGGCTGGTGTTTTTCAATGGTTACATAAGCTTTAAACCAAATGGTATCGCCAACAGCATAGTAAGGTTTATCTGTATGCAGGTAAACTTTCTCGATAGGGAAGCTGCTGTTGAACTTGCTGGTTTTTTCAATTATGGTTGTTAGGGGGATGCTATCCTGCTGGGCAAAAACAGATGCGCCAAAGGCAGTTAACAGGCATAATAGGAGTAAAAATCGACGTATGATCATCAATATAAGTTAAAGAAGTAACAGGGGCTAATATAAACATTTAGCCGTATAGCATTTTTAGCAGCCGTTTATTTAACACTTTTTTACAAATGCCGTTTTGACCGGTGGGCGAAAATTAAACGCTAAAAGCGATACGCTTATACAAAATAGCACAATTGTTACTTAGCTGTAGTTTTAGCCTTGCCTTCAACATGTACCGAAACCGTGCTTGAGTGGATCATGCCCAGGGTTGTGCCTGGTTTTGCGTTGAGGTAAAACTTAAAATAGCTTTCAATTACCGCTTTGCATGTGTGAACGTAGTCGGCCTCTCTTTCCTGATCTCCGTTAAATCCAACAAGGGGTATACCGAAGTATAAATTGCCCTTATCGTCAATATACATGGTAAAAGAATAATAGAAATCTTTAAAGGCATTTTTGATCACGATATCATATGTCGGGTCGAGATAATCGTCAGAGTTGTCAAAGTTATTGAGGATATCTGGCTTGGTGGTGCGGCGCGATACTGTTACCAGTGGACTTTTGCTGGTGATAATGGCCGGCTGTCTTGCTGCGAATGCTTTGGTATAATCGGTATTGGCTTTTGCTGATAAAGAACGGATAAATGAAGTGTCCTTATTGCTGGGGCGTCTTAATATAGTAGTATCGGTATGTAAAACATTTTTAATGTAGTTATCGGCATAAAAACGCATAAAAACCTTAGTGCCTTTAACATCCAGCGAATCACCTTGCTGGATCAGGATCTCCATAGTGATGCTGTCTTTATTGATCTTACGGATCTTTAGCCATGAACGGGCCGCATTGAAAATGGAGTCGTAACCACGTGTAAGCGGAAAATTGATAAACGCATTTTTAGTAGGACTGAAAATGCTTACCGAATCGTCCGAAACAAATTTTAGCTTCCATTGAGGCTCCAGTTGATAACCATATTCGTTAAACGACAGACCGTTTTTTTGACGCCTGGATACTTCGGAGTAGTTGATGCCATTGTAAGGTTTAAAGGAGATCAGCTCTCTTTTCTTTTTGCCCGAAGGGCCGCTGCCGCAACCAGAAATAAACGCAGATATGATGATAAGCAGCCCAAATGCTGCTGTTTTTAAATTTTTTAGATTGATGAGTAGCATTGCCGCTAAAGATATAGATAATTCAATAAACGGGTAAAAAATGGCTGCTTTGTAATGGAATTTATATAATTTCTTAATTTAAACCTACACTCCGGTTCTCCCTTTAACGTGAACTGCTATCTCGCTGGCATGTGCAATACCAAGCGTTTTGCCGGGAATAAAGTTCAGGTAATATTTAAGGTAGCTGTTCATCACCGCTGTTGAATAGTGGTTGTACGCTGGTATACGTTCTTTTTCTAAAAAAAAGATAATTGGCTTCCCATAATGTAGTTGTCCGGCTGTGTCAACAATTATCGAAAACGAATAATTAAAATAGGTATAAGCCTTGTTAACTGTGATGTCAAACTCGGGGCGCATATAATCATCGGATGTGTTGAAATTATTAAGCATTGTTGGTTCTGAATGGCGCCTGGTAACCGTAACTAACGCGCTTCTGCTTTTAAGCTCAGCGGGTTGCCGGGCGGCAAATGCTTCATTATAATCTTTATTGGCAATATCGGTTAATGATTTTATGTACAAGCTGTCTTTACGGCTGGGGCTTCTGTATTTGCTTAAATTGCCATGAAGTACATCGTTAATGTAATTATCGGCATAAAAAACCATAAAAACCTTCGCTCCGCGGGTATCAACCGAATCTCCATCGAATTTAAGCATTTCGATGATCATGCTATCTTTAGTCATGGTTTTCACCTTTAACCAGGTGCGGGCGGTATTAAAAATGGAATCATATCCGCGGGTAAGCGGAAAATTGATGAATTGTTTTTTAGTCGGACTGTAAATCCTGGCAGAATCATTGGAAACGAATTGCATTTTCCATTGTGGCTCTAATTGATAACCGGAGTTATTAAACGCCAGGCCATTTTGTGAACGACGGGCAATTTCGGTATAACTGATGCCAAAGAGAGGCTTAAACGAGATCAGGTCTTTTTCGCCATTGTGTTTAACAATGTTACGTTGTTTGCAGGCCATGCAAAACAAAGTCAATACAATGCAGGTTAGTTTTGTAACAGGTTTGTTTGTTATCATATAGGTATTTGTTAAATATATGACTTATTATGAACGCTATAATGAGGAGTTTAAATAATCTCATGACTTAAATCTACACGCCCCGGTTCCCTTTAACATGAACGGCTATCTCGCTGGTATGCACTATACCAAGTGTTTTACCAGGAATAAAGTTCAGGTAGTATTTAAGGTAACTGTTCATTACTGCTGTAGAGAGGTGAATGTAATTTTCCTCGTAGCTTCTCTCCGAAAATACTGTAAGGGGTTTTCCATAGTGTATTTGCCCGGCGGGGTCAACAAATATCGAAAAGGAATAGTAAAAGTTGGCGTAGGCTTTATCAACGGTGATATCAAACTCAGGCCCCATATAATCATCGGATGTATTGAAATTATTGAGCATGGTTGGCTCAGTATGGCGTTTGCTAATAGTAACTAATGCGCTTTTACTTTTAAGCTCTACAGGTTGCCGGGCGGCAAAGGCTTTGTTAATATTTTTATTCGCGGAATCGGCTAACCATTGTACATAAACAGAATCTTTTCGACTGGGGCTTTTGCATTTACTTATATCGCCATGAAGAACGTTTTTAATATAATTATCGGCATAAAAAACCATATAAACTTTGGCTCCGCGGGTATCAACCGAATCGCCATATGCTTTAAGTAATTCGATGATCATACTGTCCCTGGTCATGGTTTTAACTTTGAGCCAGGTGCGTGCTGTATTAAAAATAGAATCATAACCACGACTGAGCGGAAAGTTGATGAATTGCTTTTTTGTGGGGCTGTAAATACTGGTTGAATCGTTTGAAACGAATTGCATTTTCCATTGCGGTTCCATCTGGTAGCCGAAATTGTTAAATGAAAGTCCATTATTTGATCGACGTGCTATTTCGGTATAGCTAATACCCAATACTGGTTTAAAAGAGATAAGGTCTTTTTCGCCGTTGTGTTTAACAATGTTACGTTGTTTGCAGCCAAGGCAAAACAAAGTCAACACAATGCAGGTTAATTTTGTAACAGGTTTAGCAATTAGCATATAGGTTTGATATAACATAAATATATAATATTTATCAGCTCCTAAATGTTAAATAATGCTAAAATTGCAGGCTAAAACAAATCTGATGGCAGTTGAAATAGAACGTAAGTTTTTGGTAGATCATGAAAAATGGAGCCAGTTGGCAAAGCCTAAACCAATGCATTTCAGGCAGGGGTATATTTTTAGTGACGAAAAGAAAACCATCAGGGTGCGGGTTACTGATACCGAAGCATATATCACCATAAAGGGGAGTACAGCAGGTTTTAGCCGCAGCGAGTTTGAGTATACTATCCCCCAAGCCGATGGTATTCAGTTGCTTGATAATTTTGCAGTCTCCGAACTGGAAAAATACCGTTATTGCATTACTTACGCCGGTAAACTTTGGGAAGTTGATGAGTTTTTAGGCGATAATCAGGGCTTATTAATGGCCGAGATCGAGCTGGACAGCGAGGATGAAGAATTTGATTTACCACCCTGGGCAACAACCGAGGTAACCGGCGATAAACGATATTACAATTCTTTTCTGAGCCTCAACCCGTTTAAAAGCTGGTAACGGGTTTTTAGGCACACTCAGGCAAACCCAGCAGGTAATCCGGTTCCGATTCATCATAAACAGTTTTAACATACTTGTTACCCTCGGGGCAAACGGCCGGGATCAGGCTGGTTTTGTTTCCCTTGTTATCGATGATGTAAGCGTCGCCGTCTTCGTTCTTGATCCAGTCGTAAAGCTTCGATCTTTCGGTGAGGCCTTTTACATTGATCCGTTCGTTGATCCATTCCAACGAGTCGATGGCCACATAGGGGTTTTCATGCGGTTTGGTGTCAGTTTTTATACATACTATACGTACTGCCATTGTATTACTTGCATTAAATTGTTCAGGTGCGATAAAATTATGGCAAAAAACAATACCCCGAAATAGGTATAATCACCCAATTTTCACTACGTAAAATTACCTATAGCACAGGTGCTGCTACCTGCTGTCCTATATTCGGATTTTCAATATCAGAAGATGCTTGTATATGTATCTGTCTGAAAATAAGTGTGTAAGTAAATGTTCGAAAAAAAGCCCGGCTTATAATAAACATGAATGAACATCCCGGTAAGAAAAATTGAAAAATCTATTGCGTAACCAAAAGGTTTCATTTATATTTGTAACCGAACGGTTTCATATAGCTGTTTGGTTACTATGCGAAGAGACGTTTTCCAGGCTATTGCCGATCCAACCCGACGAGAGATCATAAACCTGCTGGCTTACCGGCAGATGAACCTCAATGCTGTTGCTGATAATTTCGATATCAGTCGCCCTGCTGTATCCAAACACATAAAAATATTGACGGAATGCGGTTTGCTTGTTATTAAACAGCAGGGGAGGGAGCGCTTTTGCCATGCCGATTTGAAGCAGCTAAAACAAGTTACTGACTGGGCCGAGCAATACCGAAAGTTCTGGACACAGAAACTGGACGCACTCGGTGATTTTTTGATTAACGAACCAAACACAGATAACCATAAAAACAACAAACTATGAGTACGCAACCATTTGTTATTGAAAGGGTTTATGCCGCGCCCATCCAAAAGGTATGGGAAGCTATTACCGTTAAAGAAAAAATGAAAGAATGGTATTTTGACCTTGCCGAATTTAAACCCGAAGTAGGTTTTGAGTTTGAATTTACCGGAGGTGACGGAAATAAGGAATTTCTTCACCTGTGCCGGGTAACTAAAGTTGTTGAAGGAAAAACCATTGCCTATACCTGGCGATACGATGGCTACGAAGGTAATTCGGAAGTTACCTGGGAACTTTTCCCTGAAGGGGAGGGTACTAAACTTATACTTACCCATAGCGGCCTGGAAACTTTCCCACCGTTGGATTCCTTCAAAAAAGAAAATTTTGTTGCCGGCTGGACACATATTACCGGGATCTCGCTTAAAGAATACCTGGAAAAGTAGGATCATCCGAATAAAACTTACGAAGTTTTTAAAACTTCGTAAGTTTCTGAATAAAAGGTTCATTGTGCTAATAATGTTACCTTTTAATAAACTTAGCAGCCAGTTATAAAGGTACTGTTACAATCATTTATCTTTGTAGCTTACTTAAACCCTGTTACAGTTGTATGATCAAATTTTACTTATCACAATTCTCTTTTTTTAGATCACTTGCCACCTGTCCAAAATTAAGATCCTTCGCTTTCTTATTGTTATTTATAGTTCCGTCGTTAGCGTCGGCTCAGCAAAAAAGTAATTATACATTGTTGTGGCGCATTAGCGGAAAAGGCTTGAAAAATCCGTCATACCTCTTCGGAACCATGCACGTAAAAGATAAGCGGGTATTTGGCTTCAGCGATTCGGTTATGCTGGCCATACAAAAGAGTTCGTCATTTGCATTAGAGGTGCACCCCGATACGCTTATCAAAAAAATGTTCGCGAGCCTTGCCGATCGCGATAATTCACGCAGTTTGCGCAGCTGGCTTTCGCCGGCCGAGTACGCGAAACTTGCTAAGCGCTTCAAAGAAAAAAACGGCTATCCTTTGGGCAATATTGACCCTATACGCCTTGAGGCAATAATGAAACCCGAGAAGAAAAGTCCCGACGATAAAAAAACATTTGTCGATGCTTATTTATATGGTATAGCCCACGGCATGAACAAAAGCATTTATGGACTTGAAAATGCAGCCGAGCAATTTGATGGCTACTTTGGCTCAAAATCTGATATTAAGGAAAGGGTACAAAGCCTGGTTGAGGATAATGATGCAGAAGCTATTAGCCGGGAAGAGGAAATGATAAAAATTTACAGCACCGGTAACCTGGATAAAATTGCCGGCTTTTTAAACAGCGATGAGTTGAATGATGATGACCTTATTGCCCGAAATAAAGTGATGCTGGAAAGTATTATTAAGCACATGGATGAGCAGTCGCTGTTTTCGGCTGTTGGTGCGGCCCACCTGCCTGGCCCGCATGGCTTAATCGAATTATTACGAAATGCCGGCTATACAGTAAGCCCTGTAAAGGCTGAGTTTACGGGAGTGGTCAACAAATTTAGTACCGATTACACAAAGCTTACCTGGAAGCCATTTGTTGATAATGAAACCGGGTATTCGTTTGAACTGCCTTTTACTCCTGAAAAAACAGATGCTTTTTACGGGCAGCCATCGGTTCTCTATACTGACATAGCTAATGAAGTGTTTTTTGGCGCTTATGCCATTTTGAAAGGATCCGAATCAAAGCCTGCAACTGAAGAAGAAGTTTTGCAGAACATGATTAACAGTTTCAAAAAAAATCAATCGAACCATATCATCAGCAAAAAGCCGGTAACTGTAAATGGAATTAAAGGGACCGAAATATTGATGCGTACCAATGGCGAGGTTTTACGTTTCAGGCTGATGTTCAACAATAATTTCCTGTACCTGTTATATGCCGGTACCAAGATGGAAAACCTATTTACGCCCTATGCAAACCGCTTTTTTGATTCATTTAAAACCTTTAAGATAAGCCCTAAAGCAAACCCAACGTGGATAACATTTAAAAATGATACAGGCGCATTTACTGTTCATTTGCCGGTTGAGCCCAAACTGATAGTAAAAAACGCCGCTAACCCCATTCAGCCAGGCGGCGAGCCATTCCATATAAAATTGTATATGGCAACCGATAGCGTCAATTTGGAGAACTACCTGGTGCGTTATAATGATTATCCTAAAGGCGCATATCTTGCCGATAAGAACAAGCTGTTTGAATCAATAGGCAACGAGTTTAAAAACAAAGGGAAGATCATTGGTAAAGTCCGTAAAATAACTGTTGATGGTTACGAAGGCCGGGAGGTTGATCTGATACTTTTGGATAAATATTACTGCCGTATGCAGCTTTTTGTAAGGGGAAACAGAACTTATCTGTTAATGAGGCAGAGCTTGCAGGAAGGGCAACCTATACAGGGGAGTGACGATTTTTTTGAATCGTTTAAGTTAACCCCGTATAATAAGCCTGTGTTTACAACTTACAATGTAGAAGGTGGAAATTTCATATCAATGGTGTTTGAAAAACAAAACTTTATCAGGGATACGGTAGAGAGCGACAGGTCATTTTTGAAAAACTCGTTAACAGTTTATTCAACCAACATGGCGTCGGGCGGTGTTTATGGTATTGAGCATACCAACCTCAGCAAGTACTACCGAATAAAACATATCGATTCCATTTATATTTCAATTATCCCCAAGTTTGTAAAATACACAGATTCGCTTATAAAAGTAGATACAATAGTTGTTAATGGTATCCAGGGCCGCGAGTTTATCAGCCAGAAAAAACTCTCAGGTGAAAAGAAGCGCAACCGGATATTCATCAACAATGGTGATTTTTTCTACCTGACAGCCTACCTGGCAAATGAAGAATTATATAGCGAAACAAGCAATGCATTTTTTAACTCGTTAAAAAAGATAAGCGACACAAAAGCTATTGATCTGAGCTCATCAAAAGCGGCGTTAATAGCAGAGGATCTGGCATCCGCCGATTCTACAACTTACAAAAGTGCCCGGGGAGCCCTTTCTTATTATAAATTTGAAAAGGAAGAACTGCCCTATATATACAAGGCCCTTCAAAAAGGTTACCCTGACGATAGCACTTATCATGGGGCCGGACATTTGCTGCTCAACACCCTGGGAAAAGTACATGACGATAAAACGATCGACGTATTAGCCGAACTGTATAAAAGGCCTGATATTAATGATGATCTGAAAACAAAGATCCTGAAAACAATACCTGGTATTGATAAGGAAAAAGGATATGACGTTTATCTTAACCTGTTAACAGGAAGCCCGGCATTAAAGGCGCAGTATAATTACGATACTTTTGAGCCGCTTGAAGATTCACTTGATTATGTGGTTGCCAATTATAAACGTATCATTCCGCTTATTAATAATGACAGGTACAGGAAAAGCCTGCTTCCTGTTTTTCAGCGCATGGCAGAAGAAAAGCACGCTCGTTATATTGATTTTGTAACGAAGAACTTTGCCGGGATCACAACACATGCCCACTCCGATGTTGACAGGTATCTTAAACCAAATGACAGTACTTCAACAGAAATGTACATGTCGGTATACTATTATCTTTCGTTGATGCAAACGATAAAAGGGCAACCTGTTACAGCGGCATTCACCAATAAACTGATCAGGAAAGAAGATATGAGTATGCTGCTTCCAACTGCGGCAATAACCCGTATTGCCAATCATTTACCAATTGATCAGCGGGTAATTAACCGGCTTTTAGATAGTATTGCCAACAGGTATAATATTATGGAGGCCCTGAGTAAAGAAAAACAGCTTGAAAGGGTGCCGCTTAAATATAAAACACAGGCCGCGTTTGCTAAGCTATGCCTGTACCAGAGCGTTAGTACCAGTGATGACGATGATATGTTACCTGAGCAGCTCACGTTGCTGGGAACCGTAACAGATAAAGGAAAGTTGTTTTATGTATTTAAATACAAACTCAACTATGGCGATGAAGAAAGCACTTATTACAGGGGGATATGCGGCCCTTTTATAACAGGCTCCGCTAAGCTTGATTTTACAAGCTACCGTGCTTTTTATGAAGAAGTTAAAGCGGGTTTAACCTGGCAGCAACAGGCAAAAGAAATGATCCCCGGATTAAAAAAGCAAAATGGTGAAGCGCTGGCCAATAGGGTAGGTGAGTAATATAAAACAATAAAGCCGGGCATTTGCCCGGCTTCATAATTAAAACAATATGATAAGGAGATATCTGCAAAAGGAGTTACTAACCTCTGATCTTTAACCTCCAGTCTCTAACACTAAAACACCTGGTCAAACTGGTTAACGGCGTCTTTGCTTTCCAGTAAAGAATGTCCCATTAAAAACTCATCAACTTTGCGGGCGGCTTCGCGGCCTTCAGATATGGCCCAAACCACCAATGATTGTCCGCGGCGCATATCACCTGCTGTAAATACTTTGCTTACGTTGGTGCGGTAAACACCTTCTTTCGCTTTAACGTTTTTACGTTCGTCAATATCAACACCAAGCTGGCTGATGAATGTATCATGCTGCGGGTGTAAAAAGCCCATAGCCAGGAATACACGCTGACAAGGGATTTCACGCTCAGAGCCCTCAACTACATGGAATTTTACAGGGCGGCCCATAAAATCCTGTTCCCATTCAACGTCAACTACTTTCAGTGCGCGCAGGTTGCCTTGCTCGTCGCCCAAAAACTCTAAAGTGTTAACACCCCAGAAACGGTCGGCACCTTCTTCGTGTGAGCTGGTGGTTTTTAATACCATTGGGTAAGTAGGCCACGGCATGTGCTGTGTACGCTGAGCAGGTGGCTGGAACATCACCTCAAATTGCTTAACAGACGCTGCTCCTTGGCGGTTTGAAGTACCCACACAGTCCGATCCGGTGTCACCACCACCAATTACTACTACATCTTTACCTGTAGCTATAATTTCTTCGGCGGTAACTTCAATATTGCTTACGCGTTTGTTTTGCTGTTTCAGGAAGTCCATTGCAAAATGGATTCCTTTTAACTCGCGGCCCGGAATGTGCAGGTTACGCGGAATAGTTGAACCGCCTGCCAGGATCACGGCATCGTTATTACGTACCAGTTCATCGGCAGCAACGTTTACACCAACCTCGCTGTTGTATTTAAACACAACACCATCTTTCTCCATTACTTCAACGCGGCGTTCAACAACCCATTTCTCTAATTTAAAGTCAGGAATGCCGTAGCGAAGCAAACCACCTGCACGGTCGTCACGTTCGTAAACGGTAACAGTGTGGCCAACTTTTACCAACTGGGCTGCAGCGGCAAGGCCTGCTGGGCCCGAGCCCACAACGGCTACCTTTTTGCCTGTTTTAACAAGCGGGGCAGTTGGTTTTACCAGGTTTTTCTCGTAAGCGATCTCGATGATATGGCGCTCAATTTCCTCAATAGCTACAGGCGGTTTGTTGATGCCTAACACACATGCCGATTCGCATGGGGCAGGGCAGATCCGGCCTGTAAACTCAGGGAAGTTATTGGTTGATGATAATATATGGTAAGCTTCTTCCCAGTTTTTACGATACACGGCATCGTTAAACTCAGGGATGATGTTACCCAAAGGGCATCCCGAATGGCAGAAAGGGATACCGCAATTCATACACCTTGCCGATTGCTGGTTAAGCTTCTCTTCGGTGTATAAATTAACAAATTCGTTATAGTTCTTAACGCGTTCAGCAGCCGGAACTTTTGATGGAAGTTCGCGATTAAACTCCTGAAATCCTGTAGGTTTTCCCATTTCTTAGCCTATGGTTTGATATTGTAATTTCTCTAATACTTTTTTATACTCTCTCGGGAATACTTTCACAAACTGGGTTGATGCTTCATTCCAGTTGTTTAGTATCTTTTGCGCCAGCTTGCTGCCGGTTAAGGTGATGTGTTTACGCAGCAGGGTGAGGATCTGCTCTTCGTCTTGTACGCTTAGCGGGTCAAGGTCAACCATTTCGGTATTGCAGTTTTCTGCAAAAGTACCTTCAGGGTTGTAAACCCAAGCTATACCGCCGCTCATACCGGCTGCAAAGTTGCGGCCTGTATTACCAAGGATAAGTGCACGGCCACCGGTCATGTACTCACAACCGTGATCACCAATACCTTCAACAACCGTTGTAGCACCTGAGTTACGTACCGCGAAACGCTCGCCGGCCATACCGCCTACAAACAACTCACCCGATGTAGCGCCATAAAGGGCTACGTTACCGATGATGATGTTATCTTCAGGTACAAATGTTGCATTAGCTGCCGGATAAACGGCTATCTGCGCGCCCGAAAGACCTTTACCTACATAGTCGTTAGCTTCGCCTTCCAGCTCGAAAGAAACACCTTTGGTGGTGAAAGCAGCAAAGCTTTGACCTGCCGAACCTTTGAATTTGAAGTTAACGGTATTGTCTGGCAAACCAGCCGAACCATACACTTTAGAGATCTCGTTAGATAACAAGGTACCGATAGTACGGTCAACGTTGATCACATCAAACGAAGCAAATACTGGGGTTTTATCTTCAATAGCAGGCTTCGCAGCTTCCCATAGTTTCCAGTCAAGGATATTGGCCATACCATGATCCTGTGATTCGCTGTTGTAAAGCGTCATTCCTTTGGTGTTGGTAACCGGGTGCAGGATGCCGCTAAGATCGATCTTTTTGGCTTTCCAGCTTTGCAGGTTATCTTTCACTTTCAGGAACTGTACGCGGCCAACCATTTCATGAATGGTACGGAAACCAAGCTCGGCCATGATCTCACGTAACTCTTCGGCCATAAAGCGGAACAGGTTAACAACGTGCTCAGGTTTGCCCGAGAATAATTTACGCAGTTCAGGATCTTGAGTAGCAACACCTACCGGGCAGGTATTCAAGTGGCATTTACGCATCATGATACAGCCGCCTGCAACAAGGGCAGCAGTAGCTACACCCCATTCTTCGGCACCCATCAGGGCTGCGATAGCCAAATCACGACCAGTTTTCAGCTGACCATCTGTTTGCAATACCACACGGCTGCGCAGTTTGTTGCGTACCAATGTTTGGTGGGCTTCAGTTAAGCCAAGCTCCCAAGGTAAACCGGCATGTTTGATTGAGCTTATCGGCGATGCACCCGTACCGCCGTCGTAGCCGGCAATCAGGATCACATCGGCATGTGCTTTGGCAACACCGGCTGCAATAGTACCTACACCTGCTTTTGATACCAGCTTAACGTTGATACGGGCAGCACGGTTGGCGTTTTTAAGGTCGAAGATCAATTGTGCCAAATCTTCGATAGAGTAAATATCGTGGTGCGGAGGAGGGGAGATCAAACCTACACCCGGAGTAGAGTGACGGGTTTTAGCGATCCAGTCGTCAACCTTGTGGCCCGGTAGCTGACCGCCTTCGCCTGGTTTTGCGCCCTGCGCCATTTTTATCTGTAACTCATCGGCATTAGTAAGATAATTTGAGGTAACCCCAAAACGGCCTGATGCCACTTGTTTGATAGCCGAACGTAACGAATCGCCATTTGGCAATTTATCGTAACGCATTTCGTCTTCACCACCTTCACCGGTATTGCTTTTACCGCCAATGCGGTTCATGGCAATAGCCATGGTGCTGTGCGCCTCGTGCGAGATAGAGCCGAATGACATGGCACCTGTAGCAAAACGCTTCATGATGCTTTCGGCCGGTTCAACCTCATCAATGCTGATAGATTCGCGGTGATGGGCAAAATCAAGCAAGCCACGGATGGTGAAATGCTTTTCAGTTTGCTCGTTAACTACTTTAGCATAGTTTTTATATACCTCATAGCTATTGGTACGTGTAGCATGCTGCAACAGGTGAACGGTAGTAGGGTTAAACAAGTGGGCTTCGCCGCGGCGTTTCCACTGGTAAATACCACCTTCAGGCAGCAAGTTATCAGCTCCTTTTGCCTCAAAACCCATTTTGTGTTTGCAAAGTGCTTCACGGGCAATTTCGTCAAGGCCTAAACCGCCTATACGGGTAACAGCACCGTGGAAGTATTTGTCAACAACAGTTTTGTTTAAACCAAGGATCTCGAATACCTG
>NZ_DASVOB010000726.1:0-4645 GCF_036383575.1 Mucilaginibacter sp. | reverse complement strand
TAAACATGCAATGAAGTTAAGCTTTTTTTGCATGCTGCAAGCTTATTGTAAAAGAATGTTTTTTAGGAGATTAAGGCTGTGGAGCTGCCTGGGATTAGTTGGATGCGAGAGGGGGCACAAGTTACCCGCCACTCATTCCCTCAACACAAAACTTGCGCCAGGGAAAGTGTATTAAATAAGACTTACGAAGTTTCAAAAACTTCGTAAGTCTGTTATACAGAATGCTACAAAGGGCAATAAATTCGTGTAATTCGCTATAATTCGAAAAAATTAGTGCTCAATTATTTCTTTTTCTGCGTACCCTTAACCTCTTTCACTTCTTGGGTATCCTTAACCTCTTTCAAAAGCCGTAGCTTCATAAAGATCACAATTACACCAACGATCATGGCGCCGACCATTACCGGGTAATTGTGAGTTACAGCCATTTTATAAGCTACAATAAAGCATAATGCGACACCCATGGTGTACAAAACATTAAGCACTAATTTAAAGCCCATTTTAATATACGTTTAATTCAGGGTCAATTTCGGCTTGCCATGCAAGGATCCCGCCCCTTAAGTTCGAAAGGTTAGTAAAGCCGCGCTGTTCCAGTTGCATAATGGCAGCTGCACTGCGTTTACCGCTGCGGCACATTACCACTACCGGTTTGTCTTTGCTTATCTTCTCTGCTTCAATCAGCACGCCGCCAAGCGGTATAAGTACTCCGCCAAGGTTTGAAGTTTCGTATTCAAAATCTTCCCTAACGTCAATCAGTTGAAAGTCTTCGCCTTTGTCAATTTTTTCTTTTAGTTCCTGTACGGTTATCTCGTTCATGTTTAATGTAATTATAATTCAAAGGTAGTTTTTTTCTTAATCAAATATTTAGGCTTGTTATTTGTAACAATCAAAGTGTATGAGCGTTTCATATATGTTTACACAATAATTACTTAATGAAAAAAGTTACACGCTTTTTCTGGTTCTGTTCAGGAGCACATATCGATACCCTAAAAAAGTACCCTATTGAACATAATAAGTATGTTGGTATTGGGGCAACTATATTTTTCACGGCCTTGTTCGCGGCTTTGTCCGGCGGCTATGCCATGTATTTTGTTTTTAATGGTGATGCATTTGCTGTAGGTTTTGCTATACTTTTTGGCCTGCTATGGGGAACGGCCATTTTCAACATGGACCGCTACATTGTATCCAGCATCAATAAGGAAGGTACAACCAATCAGCAGATCCTGCAGGCATCACCTCGTATTTTGCTGGCTATTATGATAGGTATCGTGATATCGCGCCCGCTTGAACTCAAGATCTTCGATAAAGAAATTCGCCAGAAGTTAAAAACCGCTTACCTTAAAGGTCAGCGTAGCAAGATCGATACCCTCGAAAAAACCTACATGCAGAAATATGCCATGGAACTGGGTAAAAACAATGACCTGAAAAAAGAAAAGGATTCATTAGAACGGGACATTAATCGTTCGCGCTACCAGCTTAACCAGGAAGTTTTTGGGGATAAAACCAATCAAACATCGGGTATTACCGGTTACGGCACTTATGCCAAGCAAAAACAAAGTGTGCTGGAAGAAAAAGAAGCCCGCCTTAAAACCGTTACTGATAACTTAGGGCAGATGGATCAGTACCTGGGTGCCCGCAAGGATTATGAGGGCTTAAATAGTACGCGCTTATTCACAGAGCATCAACTTGACAGCCTCTCCAATATTGCAGGCTTCTCCGACCGTAACTGGGCACTGGGTCAGCTCACGTATACCGAAAATGGTAAGCGTGATCTGGATACCTATCTCGCTATCTCCTTTATCGGCTACCTGTTCATTTTGTTTGAATGTTTACCGGTGTTTGTAAAGCTGATGTCGCCCAAGGGACCTTATGATACAGCTATCGCCAAAACAGCTGAAGCCAATATTCACCTTGCCGAGCGCGATAAGGAACGCGACATAGCGGTTACCGATAATATTTACGACCACAATGTAGGCACCGATATCGAGCGGCGAAAGAAGATCATCACCTCACAATCTGATTATGATTTTGAGCGGCATAGTTATGAGTAAGTTTCCAGCGGAGGGACGCATCACATGCGTCTTTTAAACCTGTTTATGACAGACGCATGTGATGCGTCTCTACGTTGAATGATTTGCAGTTTCCGCTTCAATCACGCATCTTGCAAACATATTATTAACCTATGTTTGAGCAATTTTCCCATTCAAACTATCATTCCATTTGTGATCAACTCGCAGCCGCTGACCCGGATTTAGCCCTGATCATCCAAAATCATGGCTATCCGCCCTTATGGTCACGCCCAAATACTTTTGAAACCCTGGTGCATATTATACTGGAACAGCAAGTATCGCTGGCTTCAGCCCTATCAGCCTTAAATAAACTTAGGGAGCGCGTGCAGGAAATTACCCCAGCCAGGGTTTTGTTACTTACCGACGAAGAATTTAAGGCCTGTTATTGCAGCCGCCAAAAAACAGCCTATATCAAATACCTTGCAGAAGCTATCATCAGCGGGCAAATCGATCTTGAAGCTATGGAGCGGATGCCGGATGACGTGATCCGTACAAAACTAACCGCCCTTAAAGGCATTGGTAACTGGACGGTTGATGTTTACCTGATGTTTGTACTACAGCACACCGATGTTTTCCCTATCGGGGACCTGGCCGCGGTGAATGCGCTTAAGCGGGTAAAAAATCTGCCAAAAGATATTACAAGGGAAGAGTTATTAGCGGTGACCGAACAATGGAAGCCTTACCGCACGGTAGCAGCGATGTTGTTATGGCATTATTATTTAAGCCAAAGGGCACCAGTCCGTCCCAAACCCTCCCCGGAAGGTTTTAAAAAGTAAAGTATTTGCGGGTTCAGAAGACGAAATTATCTCTATTTTTAAGTAAAAGATATGTCATTGCGAGCGCAGCGTGGCAATCTCGTAGCAAATGCATATCCGATTGCATGGGCTACGAGATTGCCGCGTCGCCCCATAACAATGGCCTGTGCTGCTCCTCGCAATCACATGGCTTTTTTTACCAACATTCCTATTCGATCTTAATCTTCCTAATACCTACGGCGTTATCACGTTTGAACCTGCAAAAGCGTATAAACAAAAAATGCGCTGGCTTAGCCGGCGCATTAAAAATATGCATATCAAAAGCTCCCCTTTAGGGAATGTTAGGCGTTAAATAACCCATTCCTCTCCTGCTCCTGGTAATCCTGTACAGTTTCAATGGCGTTATCAATTACATCACTCAGCGCGGTTATAAATGTTCCGGGCTGGGCAAGGCTCATGGCGTGTTTAATGGCGTCAACTTCTTTAGGTACTACCTCAACCTGTTTGTTAGGATCAACTGATTCAATTCCCTCTCTGAGTAAACCAATAATATTTTCGGCGGTTCGGCCGCGCAGGTGTTTCTCCTGGCGCAAGATGATATAATCAAACATTTCGGCCGATAGTTTACCCAGTTCGCGGATGTCGTCATCGCGCCTGTCGCCGGTGCCCGCTATGATACCAATCTTAAGCGGCGAATCGATATGCCTTAAAAACTCCTTGATGCCGGTATAGCCATCGGGGTTGTGGGCAAAATCTATCATGAAACGGAAATCCTTGAACTCGAAAATATTCATACGGCCAGGCGTTTGTGATGCCGATGGAATGAATGTTTCAAGCGAGATCTTGATGTCTTCTGTTTTAAATCCCCATAAAAAGGTGGCCAGTGTTGCAGCAAGCACGTTCTCGATCATGAACGGAACAGTACCACCAAAAGTAAGCGGGATCAGGATGGTACGCTGCACGCGGATCTTCCAGTCGCCTTTTAAAATGGTAATGAAGCCGTTTTCGCAAATGGCGGCAATGCCCCCTTTTTTGCAATGCGATTTGATGATGGGATTATTTTCGTTCCTGCTGAAATAAGCAATGTTACATTCGGCCTTTTTGCCAATGCGTACGCAATATTCATTATCGGCATTTAAAACGCCCCAGCCATCTTTTTTAACCGAATTAAGCACCACGCTTTTAACACGCGAAAGATCCTCAAGCGTGTGGATATCCGATAAGCCAAGGTGGTCTTCCTGGATATTGGTAACTACACCTATATCGCAAAAGCCAAATCCAAGCCCCGAGCGCAGGATCCCACCGCGGGCAGTTTCCAGTACCGCGAAATCAACTGTTGGGTCTTTTAATATAAATTCAGAGCTTACCGGGCCGGTGGTATCGCCCTTCAGCATCATGTTGTTTTGTACGTAAATCCCATCCGAAGTAGTAAAGCCTACCCGGTGCCCGTTATTTTTAACAATGTGCGCTATCAAGCGGGTGGTTGTGGTTTTACCGTTGGTGCCAGTAACAGCGATGATCGGGATGCGGGCCGATTTACCAGTTGGGTAAAGCATATCGATCACGTGCCCGGCTACGTTGCGTGGCAAGCCTTCGCTTGGTGCAATGTGCATCCTGAAGCCAGGGGCGGCGTTAACTTCCAGTATTACACCACCGGTATCAGTAAGCGGCTCGGTAAGGTTTTGCGCCATAATATCGATGCCGCAAATATCAAGACCGATGATCTTGGAGATGCGTTCGCAGATGAAAATATTTTGCGGGTGTACATGGTCGGTTACATCAACAGAAGTACCGCCGGTGCTCAGATTAGCTGTTGATTTTACA
>NZ_DASVOB010000725.1:0-4566 GCF_036383575.1 Mucilaginibacter sp. | reverse complement strand
TGGTTATTTACTTTATAGGACATTTTGATTTTACATTTAATAAAAATTTTTATAACAGCGACCGGATCTATAGGGTAGTATCAAACTATACATTTTCGGGCGAAGAAGCACATAATCGCGGTGTATCCGGTGCAGTGCCCGAAGCCGTTCGGAACAATATAAGCGGAGTAGAACTGACTGCACCATTTTTTGAGCTAAGCCAGCCTAATATACTTGTTCCTGGAAAGGGCGGAGTGCCTGTTAAGTTTAAATTACAGGATAACGTAATCCTTGCCGATGGGCGTTATTTCAGCATGTTTAAGTATAACTGGTTAGCTGGTTCTGCGAAAACCGCCCTGAGCGCCCCAAACCAAACAGTATTGACGGCCGATCAGGCAAAAAAATATTTCCCTAAGCTTTCATACAATGAAATGATTGGCAGGGTTATTACCTATGATACCCTTAATGCGGCTATTACAGGCATTGTTGAGCCACTAAGAGGCAATAACGATTTTGCTTTTCATGACTTTCTTTCTTATTCAACCGCAAAAAACAACAAAGCCCTTGCCGATGAGTTGAGATTGAATGATTGGGGAGGCACTACCTCGTCATCCATACTTTTTGTTAAGTTAACACCAAATGCAACGGTTGCCAATTTTGAAAAGCAGTTGAACCTCGTTCTTAAAAAGAATAACCCGCCAAAGCAGGAAAACAAGGGGAACACGCGTAATTTTACTTTGCAACCGTTAAGCGATCTGCATTTTAATAACTTGTACTACACGTTTTCTTCGGGGCGGATAGCCGATAAGCCAACGCTTTATGGTTTACTGGCTATAGCAGTATTTCTGCTTTTACTTGGCTGTATTAACTTTGTTAACCTTACAACCGCACAGGCAACCCAAAGGGCCAAAGAAATTGGTGTGCGCAAAACCATGGGCAGCAGCAGGACACAACTTGTTGTCCAGTTTTTGTGCGAAACATTTTTTATAACCCTAATAGCGGTTATTATTTCGGCAGTCCTTGCTCCGGTTATCTTAAAGTTGTTTAAAGATTTTATTCCGGAGGGTATCAAACTCGATTTATTACATCAGCCAAACCTATTCATATTCCTTTTACTGTTAACCATTGTTGTAAGTGTTTTATCTGGTTTTTATCCCGCTGCTTTATTATCTGGCTATAAACCCGTTTTGGTATTAAAAAATCAGGCAACATCAAATAGCAGTAAAACTCGTAATGCATGGCTGCGTAAATCGTTAACGGTAACTCAGTTTGTGATTGCCCAGTTTTTTATAATGGCTACTGTGCTGGTAAGCAAGCAAATTCACTATGCCTTAAACAAGGATATGGGTTTTAAAAAAGATGCTATCCTGATCATTAACTCACCCTGGAAAAATCGTACTCTTAGTAAAAATCAGGCGTTTATGAATAAGCTGAAGGCGATGCCGCAAGTTAATTTGATTAGCGTAGGTAAAGACGCACCTTCATCAAGCGGCACCAATTCAACAGAGGCTACCTATAATGATGGTAAAAAGGAAATCAAACTTGAATTATACGAAAGGTTTGGTGATCCTAATTACATCAACGTATATAAGATCAAACTTTTGGCCGGACGTAATTTGCAATACAGTGATAGTACCAATGGTTTTTTGATCAATAATACGTATGCTAAACTCATCGGCTTTAAAAAACCTAATGATGCGGTTGGTAAATACATTGATAAATTTAATGGGGATAAAAGAATGCAAATTGTTGGTGTCGTTAATGATTTTCATTTAGAGTCGATACGTTCGGCAGTAAAGCCAACGTGTATCCATATTAGTAATAGCTATTATAATAATGGCACTTTCCATATAGCACTTAAGCCGCAAACTGCCGGAGGTGATGAATGGAAAAAAGCTATCGCATCGATGGAAAAAGCCTGGAAAGAAATTTATCCTGAAGATGATTTTGAATACCACTTTTTTGATGAAAATATCGCCAGGTTTTATGACGCCGAGCAACATACATCAACGCTGTTAACCTGGGCGACAGGCTTATCCATATTCATCAGTTGTCTTGGTTTGTTAGGTCTGGCAATTTATAACACAAACCAGCGTACCAAAGAGATTGGCGTACGTAAAGTACTTGGCGCTACCGTGGCGCAAATAGTAACGCTGTTATCAACCGAACTGGTGATGCTTATTGTGCTGGCTTTTGTACTGGTAACCCCGCTGGCCTGGTATGCCATGAACAAGTGGATGGAAACCTTTGCAGATCGTACCAGCATTAGCTGGTGGATCTTTGCAGCAAGCGGAGCAGGAATGCTGTTGACTGCGCTCGTTACATCGAGCTTCCAAACCATCCGTGCGGCGCTGGCAAACCCAACAAAGAGTTTGCGCTCTGAATAAATTTGCCATTGAGTCATTTGCTTCGCGTCGTTAAGTCATTTTTTTGATTGATGATTTAGAAGAGCAAATGACTTAATGACTATGTAATAATGACTCAATGACTAATTAATATGCTCAGGAATTATTTTAAAGTAGCGTTTCATAATTTAGGTAAGCACCGTACTATCAGTTTCATTAATATTGCCGGGCTTACTATTGGTATTACCGCGGCAGTATTTATTATGCTGTGGGTGCAAAACGAGTTTAGCTTTGACAATTACCATAAGGACGTTGACAATATCTACCGAATAAAAACCAAACTAAGCCTAACTAAAGACGAAGTGTGGGACTGGGAATCATCACCTTATTTGTTAGGCCCTATAGCCAAACAGGAAATACCGGGTATAAAGAATTATACATTTCTGTGGCCGGGATATATGATGACCGTACATCATAATAACCAGTTGATATCTGAAAAAAAGTATGCTTTTATAGATGCCAATTGGTTTAAAGTATTCCACTATGATTTTATTGATGGAAGTGCCGAAAGCTTTTCAAAGAATCCATTTAGTTTAATCCTGACACAATCAACCGCAAAGAAATATTTTGGCGATGGCGAAGCCGTAGGTAAGGTGCTGAAGATCGATTCAATGAACTACCAGGTACAGGCGGTAGTTAAGGATAACCCGGCAAACTCAAGTTTTCAGTACGATATGCTGATCCCGGTTGAAGCCAAACTAAGCGATGCCCATGAAAAAAGCCAGGCAAGCAATTGGGGCAACTATAGCGGGCTTACGTTTCTGAAACTGCAACCGGGAGTAAATATTAGGGATGTAGGCAAAAAGCTAACCCAAATTATCAGGAAAAATAATAAAGGTAGCGAAAATACAACGATGAGCGTAATCAGGCTTAAGGATATGCATTTTGAAAGCGGACTGCTAAGCTCATCTTTTGAGAATGGTAATCTGAAATTGGTTAACATATTCCTGATCCTGGCGTTCTTGCTTTTGGCTACAGCCTGTATCAATTACGTAAACCTGACCACTGCCAGGGCAAGCGTACGTTCAAAAGAGGTGAGTGTGCGTAAAATTGTAGGTGCAGGCAGGAGACAACTTTTTGCCCAGTTTATGTCTGAATCATTGGTGGTAAGTTTCTTAGCACTATTGTTTGCTGTTATATTTATCCAATTATGCCTGCCATGGTTTAACCAGGTTACCGAAAAGCATTTCGTACAACCACTAACATCGGGCATTACATGGCTGATATTACTGGGTACATTGGTTATTTGTTTCATTTTTAACGGGTTATATCCGGCTATACTATTATCGTCATTTAAGCCGTTAAGTGTTTTTAAGGGGCGGGCACTGTTAAATTTTAAGGATGGTGGCATTCGCAAAACTCTGGTTGTTTTACAGTTTGGCATATCGGTTATGCTCATTATCAGTACAATGATCATTTACCGCCAGCTTAATTTTATGCAAAAAGCTGATCTGGGATATAAACGTGAGTATGTTTTTGTAATGACCATACCATGGCAGGTGCTTGGTTTAGATGATAAATTAAGGGAATCGAAACTAATAAGCATCGCTAACGAGTTAAGGCAGCAAAGCGCAATAGGTGAAGTCTCCAGGTCTGCCAACGATGCTTTTTTTAATAATAGCAACAAAGTTTCGGGATCGATGGATTGGGAAGGCCGGCCGCAGGATTATAAACCTTCAGTTTCCACGATATCGGCCGACGAAAAGTTTCAACACATACTTAGTCTCAAAATGGCTGAGGGGCATTGGTTTGATAAAAATGGCTTGGATCAGCATAATGTAGTTTTAAATGAAACAGCGGTAAAACAGCTCAATATCCATAAACCTGTTATTGGGCAGCGGTTTAAGTTTAACGGCGACTCGGGTGTAGTTGCCGGTGTAGTTAAAGATTTTAATTTCAGAAGCCTTCACGAAAAAATAGGCCCAATGGTTATCAACAACCATACTGATTGGGCGCGTAGTTTTTATATCAAAACAACTCCTGGGAATGCTGCTGCAGCTATCAGGATAGCCCAAAATGTGTGGAATGAATTTGTGCCTGATCAGCCGTTTGATTATAGTTTTATTGATGATGGTTATAATAAACTTTACCATGCCGAACAGCGATCTTCAACACTGATAGCTGCTTTCGCTATCATAGCTATTTTAATATCAGCCATGGGCTTACTTGGCCTGGCCGCTTT
>NZ_DASVOB010000724.1:0-21892 GCF_036383575.1 Mucilaginibacter sp. | reverse complement strand
GGGCCGTTTTTGTTCATGTATAAATTATACAGTTTACTTACCTATCGAAGCCGAAACTGTTGTTTTAAACAGTGGGTCGGGTTTAAAATAATTGCCGCCTGCAAAACTGATCACATAATCAGATTTAAAGTGGGTGCTTTTTTTATAATAATCGGTACTGATGATCTGTGCGCCTGATTTTTGTGCTGCTATAAATGAGCTCATATCATTTGCACGGGCCTCTTCTGTATCCGAATCGGCACGGGTACGGATAATGTAACCTTTCTTAACCAGTTTTTGAATAGCTGCCAGGTCCTTTTTAGCATCGTTCATGATGTGGATGGCTGCTTCAGGTGTGCCGGGTTGTGCATCTGCAAATAATACACGGCCTTTCAGCGATGGATGTCCTGCAATATAAGCAGCCCTTTTTTCGCCTTTTTCATCAAGAATAAAGATGAACTTGCCTTTGGCTGCTTTAAGCGTTGGCCAGTTGTTATGCAATACTGCGGCTTCAAGGGTTTTGTAGGTACCGCGCACATCATCAGGTGTAATTAAATATTGTTTACCAAGGTTATCCAATATCGCCTTATCCAGATCGGCAAAAGTTTTAGCTGTAAATTTTTCAGGAACGGTAAATCCCGGTTTTTTTGATGGCTCATCCTTCGCGTTCATGGTAATGTAGATGGGATTATGATCGGGGTGTGCATCGCTCCATTTTTTAAGCTCCTGCAGGCAAAGCTTAAAGGTTGCACAGTTGCTGCGGTAATCAATATCCTCAATGTGGAAAACCTTAAAACCCGGTTCTTTCATTACGCCCTGGGTATCAAAAGCCGGTTGGCCCGGTACCCAATCCAATCCTTTCGGGTGAGCATATTTACCGCCTTTGGTATCGGCATAAACATCTATTTCCAAAGCGTTGAGGCCTAAGTTAAGCTGATCGGTAAGGCCGATATGCTCATAATCGATCTTGCTCATGCCAACAGAATCGCGCTTTTGCAAAAAGCGGAACAGTTTGGGATCAATGGCCTGTTTATAGCTGTTATGTGATCCTATCACCTGAAAATGGTTGATGGTTTGATTGTCGTTATCGTTCTTAAGCGTTGATACGGTAAGAACAATACCGGCAAGTAATCCGCCTATAAGTTTCATTGTTTAATTGGTTTTATTGTTTAACAAAAAAAAGCGCAAAAGATTGTTCTTTTGCGCCTTATAAAAATGGTTTTATTAATAACCCGGGTTTTGTTTCAGGTTAGGGTTGGTTTTCAATTCGGTAGATGGAATTGGATATAACCTGCGGGTTGGATCGGTGTTCATTTTCAGGTCATCCGTTTTGCCGCCAGCTACAGGCAACGGATATTCCTTTTCAAACAATCCATAACGGATCAGGTCATTACGGCGCCATGCTTCCCATGAAAGCTCACGTGCGCGCTCATCTAATAATCCATCAAGGTCGATTGATGTGGCAGCGTCTGCATGGGCACGGGTACGTAGCTTATTTACCAGGGTAAGCGGGGTTTGCGCATCGCCGTTTATCGTAGTTGGAGCAGCACCGCGTAATATGGCTTCGGCTTTCATCAGGTAAATATCAGCCAAACGGAATACCGGCACATCATTGCTATTTAAACGGGTAGCCTGGATGATATTAATATCCGGGTAATATTTGATAGAGCGTACACCTTCAGACTGTGAAGTAACCACATCGTTGCCCAAATCCATTGGTTTTAAACCGGTAAGGGTTAAGGTAGGGATAATGTTAATTTGCTTGGTAGCATTCGGGGCAGGGTAGTAAACCGGCTGATTGGTGAAACCGCCATTGCCATCAGGATAAAACTGCGGACCCGCCAACCATGTTTTGCTACGATCATCACCCGGAATATTAAAGCGGTTATAAAATTCAGGTGTGGTGCTCATGGCAATACTTAAGCCTACGTTAAAGCCATAAGCCTGAACCAGGTAATAAAAGAACCCGAAACGGGTGAACTGATTTCCCGGGATCTGCTGATCATAAGGAACCGCGAAAATGGTTTCGTTAACGCCCGGACCATTGGTTGGTAAAAATATGTCGCGGTATCTTGCATCCAGAAAATAGTTGGTATTGGTCTGCACGCTATCGCACATGGTAACAGTTTCCTGGTAGCGGTTGGTGCCTGTGTATACGCCAGAGTTCAGGTACATTTTTGCAAGTAATGCAAACACCATACCTTTTGTCGGGCGACCGTATTGGCCTACGTTTGTTGCCGCATTGCTGCTTTTTGCCGGTAATAAGGGCAGAACGGCTTTGAGTTCACTTTCAATAAAGTCATACACCTTAGCACGCGGCTGATTGGTTGGCTGTGTAGTTACCGGGAAATCGGTAATAATTGGCACGTTGCCATACAGGTCCATCATGAAATAAAGGTACAGGGCGCGCATGGCTCTAACTTCGGCAACAGATGATGCTTTTTTAGCTGCTGTTGATGACGAGGCGTTAATAACGCTGATGATCCGGTTACAAGTATTGATACCGCCGAAACCCCATTGCCATACGCCTATTACGTTAGGATGGTCAAAGGTCCAGCTATGGTAGTGTAATTGACGATACTGGCCGCCATCGTCAAAGTTTCCATCACGGGCCGGCAAAATGGCCTCATCTGTCGACATATCCTGCATACGCCAGTAAGGTACCGCGTAGCTTGATGACAGGTTAGCATAAATGGTGCCCAGCAATGCGGTATAATCCGCATCGGTAGTAGGGAAGTTTGATTGTACATATTGTGATTCAACCGGTACATTCAATTTTGTACATGAAGATGTGCTCATGATCACAGCAATTGCAGCACACATTATAAATATCTTTTTCATCTTTTGTCTTTCTGTGGTTTTTAGAATGATGCAGTCATACCTAAGCTGAACGTGCGTGTTTTTGGATAAAAGTCGCGGTTATCGATACCAGGGGTTAAGCCGCCGATATTAACTTCGGGATCAACACCACGGTATTTAGTGATGATGAAAATGTTATTGCCCGATGCATAGAAGCGAAGGCTTTTAATGGCCTGGATATGTGGTTTAATGGTATAACCCAAAGTGGCGTTATCCAAACGCAGGTACGAACCGCTTTCAAGGAAACGATCAGAAACCAGGTAAGCATTGATATCCTTAAATGATTCGCCTAAGGTAAATCTTGGGATGTTTTGCAGTTTTGCATCAGCCGGATTATTCAGTGAGGCAAGCGTGCCGTTCAGGATCTTGTTGCCGTATACACCGCGTACAAGGAAGTTAAGATCGAAGCCTTTGTAAAAGAAGCTGTTGCTCCAACCGTAAATAAGTTTAGGCTGGGCATCATATTTTATAAACTGATCGGTGGTAAGCGGCTGGGTTGCTACTACTGATCCGTCGGCTTTTTGAAAGGTACTTACACCGTTGGCGTTTTTGCCCATATAGTGCCAAAGATCAAAAGTTCCGAGGGCATAACCAGGCTGGATGATCTGGCTGAAATTACCTGATTGGCCTTTGCCGCCTAACTGGGCGGTTTGAATGTAAGGAAGGGCAAGGTTACCTTGTGATAAACTTTCCACCACGTTTTTATTGTGTGAAACGTTTAACGAAGTGCGCCAGGTAAAAGCCTGCGATTTTACAGGTATTGCATTAATTACAACCTCAATACCAGTGTTTTTCATTTTACCTACGTTAGCAGTTAAATACTGGTAAAAATATTGTGTGGTTGATACCTGGAGGGTAGTGATCAGATCGGATGTTTTTTTGATGTAATAATCAACCGAACCGGTAATACGGTTATTCAGGATCCCGAAATCCAAACCGATGTTAGTAGTAGCAGTACTTTCCCATTTAAGATCCGGGTTGGGGTTACGTACCGGGCCTATAGGGTTAACAATATTACCATTGCTTAAAAACTTACCACCACCGGGAGGAACACCATAGATTAACTGGGCGGTAAAGGCATCGAAGCCTAAACTATTACCTGATACACCATAGCCGGCCCTTAATTTCAGGTCGCTGATAACAGGAACCGATTTCATGAAATCTTCGTTGGTGATTTTCCAGCCTGCAGAAGCGGCAGGGAAGTAACCATGGCGATGATTAACACCGAATGCCGATGAACCATCTTCCCTGATAGACCCCTGTAACAGGTATTTATCTGAAAACTGGTATTGGGCACGGGCATAAAATGATATCTGGCGTAAGGTAGAGATATAATTAGGATTAAAAATGATTTGTGAAAGCTGGGTAGGGTTTGACAGTGCTAAAAAGTTATAAGTTAAAGCATCGTTTGAAAAACCCTGGGTTTGCACACCAAATCCGTCGTTGTTACGGTCTTGCTGATAGGAGTAACCACCCAATAATTTTAATGAGTGCTTACCAAAAACACGATCGTAATTAAAATAAGCTTCCAAAACGTTGCTGGTATTGGTATAAGCGCTACGTACAGCTACACCGCCGGCGTTAACATATATACCCGACTGGCTGGTAGAGTAGGTGTTGACGTTATTTTGCTCTTTTTGAGTTGACGCCGATACTGTGAATTTTAAACCGTTCAAGATGTCGACAGAGGCAAAACCGTTGATCAGGGTTTTGTTATTCTCTGTTTTAATAAAGTTGTTATTAATTAATGATAACGGGTTCAAAGGACCGCTACCTGTACGGGTGTAGTTTTCTTTGTAAGTGCCATCGGCATTAAAAGGGCCAACTGTTGGCAGGTAGAATAAAATACCCGGTAACACCTGGGCTTGGAAGATATCGTTGTTTTTGGTAACGCTGTTAGTAAGCGTGATGCCCAGTTTTAAACGGTCATTAAAAAAACGCTGGTTAATATAGCCTTTGTAAATAGTACGCTCAAGGCTTGTGTTTTTCAATATGCCATTGTTTTTCATATAGTTTACGCTTGCACCATATTCTGAATTAGTGCCTGCACCGCCGTATGAAAGATTATGGTTTTGAGAGTAGCCGGTCCTTTCGGCTAATTTTTGCCAGTTGGTATTTGAACCGTCGTCATCTGCCGTGCTTAATTTAGGTACGCCATTGTCGGTTAAATATTTACGCAGCTCGTCGCCGGTAAGTACGTCGATGTTTTTTGATACGTTTTCAACGGCACCATACGCGCTGTAAGTTAAACGGGTTTGTCCGGCTTTGGCCCTGCGCGTAGTAACAATGATTACACCGTTGGCAGCACGCGAACCATAAATAGCGGTTGACGAGGCATCTTTCAATACATCAATGCTTTCGATATCGGCAGGGGCCAAAAGGTCGATAGATGCTCCCGGTACGCCGTCAATTACATAAAAAGGCTGTATAGCTGCACCGTCGCGCAGGGTTGATGGTCCCCTTAAAACGGTAGCAGGTGGCTTGTTAGGGTCGCCGCTTTTGGTAATATTTAAGCCTGCAACCTTGCCCTGCAATAACTCGGCAGGGGTAGTAAGCACGCCCTGGTTAAACTCGTCGGCTTTTACCGAAGTAATGGCACCCGTTACGTCCTTGCGGCTGGCAGTACCGTAACCGATAACTACAACGTCTTTAAGTTGCTTAGTGTCGGTTACCATGGTTACGTTAACTACTTTTTTGTCGCCAACCGTAACTTCTTTCGGCAGTGAGCCTAAAAATGTGAACTTGATCACATCGTCGGGTCCGCTTACTACAACCTGGTAAATACCATTAGCTGTGGTTGAAGTAGCTTTGCCTGTGCTTTTAACTGTTACCACAACCCCTGGTAACGGTAAGTTGGTTTCGTCGGTAACGGTACCTTTAATGGTACGTTGCTGTGCGAAAGCCACTGATGAGGCCACGAACATCAGCACAAAAGCGCAAATCGTTTTACCCGATCTTTGCCATAGCCTAAAAATAGATCTGTAATGTTTTTCCATAATTTTAATCAATGATAAACCCCTTTTAATAGTTGCCCAAGTTGAGAATAGGAGGGCGATAAATTGCTGCAAAGCAACGGTTGTTTTATTATCAGGAAATAAATACAGGGTTAACTTATCTATTAATTAAGAAACATTACTCGTTTGATGGTTTCTTTTAATTGCTTGTTTTTTAGTGTGTTGGCTGTGTTGAACAACATAGTTACATTACCATGAGGTTAAGCTTTGATAAAATATTATGCCCGGCCTTAATTGGGCTTTTTGTGCTGGTGTGGTTTATACACTTAATTTATGAAAGGGCAGCGGGTAGGTACACGGTGGTGGGTGTGATGAATTAGGAAGAGATGTAAAATGCTTATCGGTAAGCCAGCGATATCATAGTATAATGTTCAGTGGTTTGGATAGTGAACATAAACTCGTTGTTTTGGAATATCTTGCTACCGGGTTTTGAATAAATTATGTCTCTAAAGTCATGGTTTTCAAGATAGTCCTGAAATGAATGATCATGCAATACAGGGCACATGTACAGGACTTGTTCCATCCGGATAGCGATGGCTGTTTTCCGTTTTTTGTTCTCCCACCTGTCTTTATCCTGGTTAAAGGCCCAGCCCCGGTTGATCTTATTGAGCTCAGTGGTGTAAAGGCCGGGGCCCGCTTTAATCAGCAGGATCATATCAGCAGCAGTTATTTCTCTTTCCGCTGTCTTTACCTTGTTTTGATGCCAGAAATATAAGCCCGTCAACATCATAGCAACAATCAATAAAGCGGGCCATAAATAATTTTTACGTTTATCAGGTTCAGTAAATTCAGGGTATTCGTCAGGAAACAGCTCGTGTTTAATTATGGCAAGGGTCCGTTTGGCTTCGGCACGGGCAACACCTTCAGCAATTAGTAAAGCCTCAATTTCATGATCGGTATTGCCATCGGTTATCATCCATTTTATCTGGTCGGTAATTTGCTGCTTTTCCATTAGGGCGAGGTATAGGTTTATTTTGAAATTCAAGATACATATTTTTTATAAAGACGAAACAGGTGCAGATTGAAAAACAACGAGTGAAAAATTTTCACACTAATTTTTACGTATTAATCGAATTACACGAATTTTGAATTAATTTAAGATTCGTGTAATTCGATTAATTGTGGAGAGATCGCAAAGCATTCGTGTAGAAATTTTTAGTAAAACAGATCAAATTATTTACCCGATAAAAGCAGCACTATTGTTCATAAAGTACAGTTTATAATTATTATTGCGCTTCTTTAATTTCAGCTTATCATTTGGCAAAACCAATGAAACGGATCCTTCCTGTAATCGTACTCTCCCAGTTTTTTTGTACTTCGTTGTGGTTTGCGGGTAATGCCGTTATGGGCGATATTGCCAAACAATTACAGCTTGAACCATCGTACCTTGCTTACTTAACGAGCGCCGTTCAACTGGGCTTTATCACCGGTACCCTGGTTTTTGCCATCCTTAGCATTGCCGACAGGTTTTCGCCGGTGCGAGTGTTTTTTACCTGCGCGCTTATTGCCGCTGTTATCAACGGGTTGGCATGTTTACCGGGAATAGACGCTACTGTGATATTGGTACTTAGATACACAACGGGATTTTTCCTGGCGGGGATTTACCCTGTGGGCATGAAAATAGCCTCCGATCATTATCCGCAGGGATTAGGAAAAGCGCTGGGCTTTTTGGTTGGGGCATTGGTTTTAGGAACATCATTCCCGCACCTGCTTAAAGTCCTGATGGCCGCGTTGCCCTGGCGCTATGTGATCTTGTCAACTTCAATACTGGCTGCTTTGGGTGGATGTGCCATGGTACTGCTTGTGACCGATGGCCCGGAAAGGAAGCCTGGACAAGCATTGAACCCGACCGCGTTTTTACAAAGTTTCGGTAACAGGCAATTCAGGGCTGCGGCCTTTGGTTATTTCGGGCACATGTGGGAGCTTTACGCTTTTTGGGCTTTTGTGCCCGTAATGTTAAGCGCTTACAATGCGCGGTTTACAACCGCTGCTTTAAATGTGCCGTTATTATCTTTCCTGATCATTGGGATAGGGGCATTGGCCTGTGTGGGCAGCGGTATTCTATCGAAGTATATCGGCGCAAAAAATGTGGCCACTATTGCCTTGTCAATTTCGTGTGCCTGTTGTTTGGTATCGCCATTATTTTTGTTTGCCGGTTCGGCTTGGGTGATGACCGGGTTTTTGTTGGTGTGGAGTATTGCTGTTATTGCCGATTCGCCACTATTTTCAACATTGGTTGCACAAAATGCTGATCAGCAATCAAAGGGCACCGCGCTTACGATCGTAAACTGTATAGGTTTTGCTGTTACCATTATCAGCATCCAGTTGATCACAGCTTTGCGTACAACCGAAAATGCAAGATATGTTTATATGATACTGGCAATTGGGCCGGTACTGGGTTTGCTGGCGTTGTTAAAAAATAGTAATAGCTAACCGACATTATTATGCCAATGTTATTAAATAATATTGGCGTAGGGTATTTGTAGATAATTGGTAGCTTTATGATTATTTATAAACCTTATAACATGAAAAAAAAGTACACCTTCTTAGTATTTCTTTTATTTATTGGAATTTCAATTTGTAAAGCGCAGCAGTATAATTATCAACCGGGTTATGCGATATTAAGTGATGGTACGCGTATAAGCGGCATGATCAGGATATTTGATGATGAGCCCTGGTATAACCAACGTTTTATCAGGATAAAAGATTCTGCAGCATTCGTAAAAGACCCGAATGTAAAGGCTAAACTGGTAAAAGTAGATGAACTTAAATATTACGAGGTAGCGGGTCGGAAATATGATAAAGTACACTATGTAGATTTGGAAAACCTTCAGTTGAAAAGCCTTGGGACTAACGATCATATGATGGAAAGGCTGTCTACCGGGCGTATCAATGCACATCGTTTTTACCAATATCCGCCGGATACCGAAGGTTATATCGGCACTGAAGAGGATTTCAAGAAAAAGATAGAACAGGAAAAGGCAGATCTTAGAAGAGGATATAAGATACTGACCCAAAAGGATAATGAAAGCAAGTTGCAAAATGCCTTTGATTATGACCTGCAAAAATATTTCGAAGATACGCCCGAAGTATTGGAAAAATATAAAAGCGGAGGTTATGGGAACCAGCCGATAGTTAAGCGTGGTTTTGCCGGCAGGATGATAGCTATGGCTAAAAAGAACGCATTTAAACAGGAAGAAGCTGATGGTATAGTAGCTGCATTTAATGATTACAATTCAAAAAACGTTGCTAAATAAATATTACCAATGCATAAAACAAACAAGCCCTGGTGCATTGCCAGGGCTTGTTTGTTTTATGCGTTTCAAGTTATGAAATTACCTGAATTTAATATTAACACTGCCACCGGAAGCCTCGGCTTTAACCGGGATGCCGCCGCCGTTGTATTTGCCATTTACACGTTCTTTTTCCCATTGTCCGTTGAATTTAGCAACAGATGATGGATATACGCCTTCGCCTCGCAGGTCGAGGTCATAACCCTGGTTTTGCGGAAGTTCGATATCTACATTACCAGCGCTTGATTCCAGTTTAAGATATTTGCCAACTTTTAGCATTTGGGCATATAAGCCACCACCGCTGGTTTGGGCACTAACACTTGCCTGCATACGTTTAAGGCTAATGCTGCCGCCGGATGTGCTGGTGATCAGCTCGCCGCTGATGTTATTGCCGTCAACGCCGCCTCCGCTGGTTTCGGCATTGATAGTGCCTTTAAGGTTTTCTAAAGTGATGCCGCCGCCGCTTGTTTCAAGCCTGATCTTGCCGTTACAATTTTTAGCTTCGATACCGCCGCCGCTGGTTTCCAGCGAGATATCATCGCCAGAATTGGAAACGTGGATCCCGCCGCCCGAGGTGTTGCCACGGATGGTGCCATAAAGCCTGTCAATTTGCAAACCACCACCGCTGGTGCTGAATTTTTCGTTACCTTTTAAGTTATCCAAACCAATACCGCCGCCGCTGGTTTCCAGGTCGGTTGAGCACTGTTGAGGCACATAAATACGGAAAGAGATGCTCAGCGAGCTTCTCCAGTTAAAAAAACTTTGGCGTTTGCTTTTGGCAATCGCTTTAACTTCATGCCCGCTAACGGAGATATCGAGGGTATAATCCTTATCAAGACGCTTTTTGATCTCTTCTTTTGAAAGGTCATTGCTGTTGTTGCCTTTAATATAAACTTCAACACGCGGCGCCTGTCCCGGCTGTCCGCTAACTACAATACCGCCGGCCGATGTACGTACAACAGCACTGGTAATGGCATCATTGGCTAATGATTTGGTAAGGTATAGTGAACGGCTATCGCCATCCTGGGCTGCCGCCACAGCAGTTTGCCCGGCAAGCAGAAGTAGTAAAATATAATTTTTCATAAAAGGGGTTTTAATGTGATACAGCTATGACCCTCCTTTACCCCTATACGTTACAGGTGTTTTAATATTTATTATTTAAGCCGAAAGCCAAATGCTAAAAGCCCAAAGCTAAAATTGATTGTCAGTTACAGAAAGGCCTTAATTTAGGGGATTTATTATGGCCTCCATTTAAACGACATGCTGTCGATGGCCCGCATGGTACATAGAATCCCGTTTAAATGATCATGCTCATGTTGCATCAGTTCGGATAGGGCATCGGTCATTACCCACTGTTGTTGCTCCCAGTTTTCGTCCAGATAATTTACCGTGATGGTTTTATGCCTTTTAACCTTTACCAGCAGGTTCGGAAAGCTCATGCAATCGTCCCAAAGTTCAAAAAGTTCGTCGCTGGCGTCCTGTATTTCGGGGTTAATGAAAATTACGGGCTTATCAATATTCATATAAACAAGGCGCTTCATAATACCCAGCTGAGGGGCAGCTATAGCCCGGCCGAAGTTGTATTTCTGCCTGATCTCCTGCATCACGTTGTGCATGTCCTCAATCCAGCCGCTGACAAGCGGCAACTCGCTTTGTAGTACCGGTGGGCAAACCTGGTAAAGGCGCTCATCGCCAAGCAGCAAAATATCGCTTAGTTTTTTCATGTTATAGTAAAAGTAAATTTTTTATGCACGGAAGAGTAGCAACAGCATATAATTGAGCTAATTTTGCACTAACCAATTACGCCCGTTATTGCTCAAAGGGCGAAACTAAAATAAACGGAAGCCGTATAAACGAGAAAGTTAAACATTAGCTTCCCTATCAAAATAAAGTTTTTGTAGTTATTTTATTTTATCATGCAGCCAAAAGAGATTTTAAAAGAACACGTAAGCAAAACCATTACATTAACCGACGAACAGTTCGATTATTTCTTTTCGCATTTTACTTACAAAAAGTTCAAAAAAGGGCAAACTATAATAGGGGAGGGCGATAAAGTAGACTGTGAGTATTTTGTGCTTTCGGGCTATCTGAAATCGTTTTTTATCAATGATGACTTGAAAATGTTCATCCTGCAGTTTGCCATGCCTACTTGGTGGGCTTCGGATTACAACGCGCTTTACAGCGGCGACCGTGCTACCGTTAACGTTGATTGCATTACCGATGCCGAAGTACTTTGCCTTACCAGCCAGGACCGCGAAAAACTTTGCAATGAAATTCACGAGGGCGAGCATTTCTTTCGCTGGCGTACCAACAAAGGCTATGTGGCCACTCAAAAAAGGCTTTTATCCTTCATGAATAACGACGCCAAACATCGCTATGAAGAGTTGCTTGCGCAGTACCCGACATTGTATAATATAGTTCCAAAACAGCTGATAGCCTCCTATTTGGGTGTTTCAAGAGAAACGCTGAGCCGTTTGTACCATTCCTGAAATGTGATGTAGGTCACATAAATAAAGCGGTGTTTCGATTGTGATGTACATCACACGGTTTCCCGGCGGTTAGTACGCAACTTTGTATTGTCATTAAAGACATAACAAAATGGAAACTCAAAAATTTGAAATCATCAGCGCAAAAAGTAATATCGACTGGATTGGCCGTAAAGTTACTGGCGCACATAACGGCACCATCGCTGTAAAAGAAGGTTCTTTAACTTTTGCAGATGGACAGTTAACAGGCGGTCAATTTGATATTGACACAACTTCTATTAAAATCCTTGACGTAACTGATCCGGCTACCAATGCCCAGTTTGCAGGTCACCTTGCTTCCGACGACTTCTTTAATTCAGAAAATTATCCTGAAGCTCAATTCGTAACTACATCAGTAAACAAAGGAAGCAATGACACTTACCGTATCAATGGCGATCTTACTATAAAAGGGATCACCCATCCTGTTGGTTTTGATGCACAAGTTACTGCTGCTGCTGATACTGTAAGCGCAACCGGTAAAATTGTGGTCGACCGTACCAAATACGGCATGAGGTTTCGCTCAGGTAATTTCTTCAAAGATCTTGGCGATACGCTGATCTACAATGATTTTGATCTGGATGTAAATATCACTGCAAAAGCTGTTTAATTAACAGCTTTTGCTTAAAAAACAAAACCATGCCATACATAAAAATTGAACTGACCCGCGAAGGTGTTACCCGCGAGCAGAAACAAACCCTGATAAAGGGTGTAACCGATTTAATTACCAGTATCCTGAATAAAGATCCTCATTTAACCCATGTGGTGATCAGTGAAGTTGAGTTGGATGATTGGGGCTATGCAGGCGAACAGGTATCAGTATTAAGAGAAAAAGGCATCACTGCCGATAAGAAATAAAACAATGAAAAAGCAAACAGTGATCGTTACCGGGGCATCATCCGGTATCGGTAAAGAAATAGCCCGTCATTTTTTAGAAATGGGCGATAACGTAGTAATTAATTCAACAACTGCTGATAAACTGGAAGCAGTTTACCAGGAGCTTGGTGCCGGTGAAAACCTGGCCATGGTTGCCGGTAGTGTAAGCGATAAGGAAACCGGCAAAAAGCTGGCCCAAACCGCTATTGAAAAATTTGGCAGCGTGGATGTGTTGGTAAACAACGCCGGGATCTTTGAAACCAAACCATTCCTTGAGGTTGATGAGGCATACCTTGACCGTTTTTTAGATACCAACCTAAAAGGCACTTACTTTACCACCCAGGCCGTAATCCCTCAAATGATCAAACAACACGATGGCGTGGTGATCAATATAGGCACACCGTTGGTTAACCATGCGCTTAGCGGGGTTCCTATTACAGCGCAAATGGCCTCAAAAGGTGCCGTACATGCGCTTACCATACAGCTGGCCGGTGAGTTTGGCAAAGATAACATCAGGGTAAACACGATTGCGCCAGGTACCATCCGCACACCAATGCACGGCGACAATGCCGATCAAACTGCAGGTTTGCACTTGCTAAACCGTGTTGGTGAAGTTGAAGACATTGCACAAATGGCTTACTCCGTTGCCAAAAGCAATTTTATTACCGGCGCCATTATCAATGTTGACGGTGGCACTGCTGCCGGTCGCAACCTATAATTAAGATTTTTCCTTCTTATAATTAACAGCATTAATGCCCTGCCGGCGGGCGGGGCTTTAATGTTTAAAATCAGAAACAAAATGGAAACTAACGATCAAAGCAAAGCAGCCATTGAACAGGCGCTTGAAAATTACTACTTCAAAGGGATTTATGAAGGTGATTTGGATTTGTTAAACCAAGTAATGAATACCGGTACCCTGCTTTTTGGTGACGTAAAAGGGCAGCCCTACGCAAAAACGCTGGACAATTATCTGGATGGTGTAAAAAACAGGGTAAGTCCGAAGGATTCGGGCAAACCTTTTGAAGGGAAGGTTATTTTTGTTAAGGCGGTGAACTCAATTGCAGTTGCCGAAGTAACGGTTAAGATGTACGATTTTAATTACTACGAGTTTTTATCATTCCATAACATTGATGGTAAATGGCTCATTGTAAATAAAATGATCAGCGATACAAGCAAATAATACTAAAATCATGTGGTATAACACAAAAGCATCGGAAATACTGGGCATTGATTATCCCATTTTACAAGGGCCTTTTGGCGGCAATTTATCGTCGGTTGAATTGGTGGCTGCTGTTTCAAACGCGGGCGGACTGGGCGGTTACGGGGCTTACACCCTTAGCGGCCAGGAAATTGCAGCGGTAGATAAACAGATCAAAGCGGCAACCAATAAGCCTTATAATATCAATTTGTGGGTGTCCGAAACGGATGCGCTAAACGGCGAAGCTACCGACGGACAGTATGAGCATGCAACGCAACTGTTTAAACCTTATTTTGATGAAGTCGGGATCCCTTTGCCGCCTAAACCGGCACCATTTAAATTGAGATTTGAAAACCAGTTGCAGGCCATCCTTGACCTACGCCCGAAGGTGTTCAGCTTTATGTTTGGTACATTGCCTGCCGACGTATTGGAGCAATGCCGTAGGTTGGGCATGGTTACCGTTGGTGCAGCTACCACATTGGATGAAGCTATCGCATTGGAGGCAAGCGGTGTAGATATGATCATTGCATCGGGTTTTGAGGCCGGTGGCCATAGGCCATCATTCCTTGCCCCGGCAGAGGCATCAACTACCGGCACTTTTGTGCTATTACAGTTGATAAAAGATAAGGTTAAGATTCCCGTTATTGCAGCCGGAGGTATTGCCAACGGCAGGGGAGTAGCGGCAGCCTTAACGCTGGGAGCAGATGCGGCGCAAATCGGTACTGCTTTTTTGGCTTGTGACGAATCGGGCGCGTTGCCCATCCACAGGCAAATGCTTTTTTCTGATGCGGCAAAATATACTACACTATCCCGCGCGTTTACCGGCAGGCTTGGCCGGGGAATTACCAGCAGAATTGCTAAGGACCTGGTTGGAAAAGAAGCCGGTTTTTTACCTTTTCCCTTGCAAACAACGTTTATGGGCCCATTAAGGAAAGCTGCGCTTGAACAGCAAAAATGGGATATGATCTTATTTTGGGGCGGGCAGATAGCGCCGATATTAAAACATACCAGGGCTGCTGAGTTGATGCAGTCGATAATTGAAGACACCACTAAAATGATGAACCCATGAAAAACGAAGTTAATGTAACCTACCTGGGCGGACCAACCATCATCCTGGAGATCGGCGGCTTAAGGCTCATGACCGACCCAACGCTTGACCCGGCCGGTGAGCAATTCATGATCAATGATAAGCCCGCCTACCACAAAACTGAAGGCCCTGCTATTACCGAGATCGGTAAAATTGATGTGGTTTTGCTAAGTCACGACCAGCACGGAGATAATCTTGACCACGCAGGCCGTGAATTGCTTAAACATGTTCACAAAACATTAACGACAAAAATAGGGGCCGAAAGATTAGGCGGTAATGCCATTGGTTTGGCACCATGGGAAAGTATAACGTTAAACGAAGAGGTAGTTATAACCGGTACGCCTGCAAGGCATGGTCCAGCAGGCAGCGAAAAACTTACCGGCGATGTAACAGGCTTTATAGTAACAGCAGCCGGGATCCAGATTTATATTACTGGTGATACCGTGTTTTATGATGGTGTAAAAGAGGTTGCAGAAAAATTTAAGCCTCAATATGTATTCATATTTGCCGGGGCGGCCAAGCCACGCGGCCCCTTCAATGTAACAATGGGCACCAATGATGCTATTGATACGGCATCTGCTTTTCCTGATGCTACAATTATTCCGGTGCATTTTGAGGGCTGGTCGCATTATACCGAAACAGGGGAGATGCTGCAGCAATCGTTTAATGCACTTGGCATTGGCCCGCAGCTTAAGATTCTTGCTCCTGGTGTAAAAACAATATTGTAAACGATTGTTAATTTGGCTTAACAGGCTCAAGTCCGTGAGTTTTCATAATGGCCAGCACTTTTTGCATATCTGGCGGACCGCCGGCATTAATTACTGTGGCAATCTCTCGGAAATAGGCCGGCCCAATAGATGCCGGTGAAAGTGTACACAATGCCTTTGCCGTTTTATCATGCAGGTTGTTAAAGCCATGTATGGTTCCTCTTTTTATAAAACAATGATCGCCGGGTTGTAGCTCCCGTGTTTCTGTGCCAATCAATTGCGTAAGCGTCCCTTCTAATATATAAAGTGTTTCATCTACCTCAACATGAAAGTGAGGTGCGGGTACTTTTGCTCCGGGCGGAACAACAAGCTCAAATTGTACCAGTCCGCCGTCGGTATCATCGCCATCGAGCAAAAAATTGATCTCAAGACTGCCGAAGCTAATGCGTTCTTTAAAGTGAGGAAACATGTGCGTTGGGTTTATGGTTGGTGTAGTATTAAAAGTATGTAATTTGAGATATAAATACAAAGAAGAGTTATTGACAGCTGCCTTTAACTCAATATATAAATTGCTAAATATCCAATTGTTGGGGTGTTGTTAGTAAATGATACTAACCCAACCGCTCAAAATCTGCGTGCCTGCTTTGGCATTAATTATATAATAATACGTGCCGGTAGGGAGTTTATTACCCTTGTAAGTGCCGCCCCATGGTTCGGAGTAACCGCGGCTGTTGAATACTATGTTGCCGTAACGGTTATAAACTTTTACTGTTGCGCTGGCGTCAAGGCCCTCAATAATCCAGGCATCGTTTGCTCCATCGGCGTTAGGTGTAAACGTATTAGCCATTCTTATATCTGTACAGTGGCTGGTGATATTTATAGTTTGAGTAGCTGTACAGTCGTTTTGGTCAGTTACTGTAAGCTCAACTTTTCCAAGTGAAGAGGCCGTAAATGTGTCTCCGCCGACTTGCCCGTTCCATAAATATTTTACGAAACCCGCGGGTGCATTTAAGATGATCTGTTGTTGGGCAAAGGGGCATAAAGTAGCATCCTGCATGTTTAAAACGGGATTGCTGAAGAACTGTACGTTTATCGTCCTGCTATCGGTACAGCCGGAAGCCGATGTGACCACAGCGGTATAATCGCCGGAACTTTTTACGCTGATGCTGCTATTTGTTTCGCCCGTAGACCATTTTATGGCGCCTTCGGAAACGGTTGCCTGAAGATCTACCGTTTGGCCGCTGCAAAGCGTGGTTTTTATAATTTTTTCTAACACGATAGCTGGGAGTGCGTTAAACAAAAGGGGCAGCGCCGCGGATGCTTTTGTGCAGTCTATTTTGTTGCTGGCAATAGTTACCTGGTAATTACCGGCCATTTCAGTGATTAAACTTGTTTGATTGGTATAGCTGTTTAATTGTACCCCATCACGAAACCAATTGATGGTATAAGAGGCATCTGGCTGAACATTAACCGAAATCGTAGCCTGCTCGCCTATACAATAGGAGGGCTTGTTTCCTTGTAACGCAGGCGTGGGTAAGCTGATAAATTCGGCTTTAATTTCTTTTGAAGAGACCCAAACCCCCGAGCAGGCGCTAACTTCTACTTTGTAACTGCCATTTTCATTTACCGTTATACTATTTGTTGTATTGCCGTTCAATATGCCATCGGTATACCAGCGATATTGATAATTAGGATTGTCATCAACTTTAAATGTTGTGCTGCTGCCGCTGCAATAATAGTTTACGTCAGGGTAATTAAGCGTTACGGCGGGACTTGTAATGACCGTTACTTTGAGTTCATTCGTATTAAGATGAAGATTTTCGCAAGGATCATATACTACGGCACTATAGTTACCTGCGGAGGTTATAATAAGTTTATTGCTGCTTTGGCCCGGTAATTCATTGCCATCTTTGTACCATTGTATGGTATGGCCACTGTAAACTGTAGTGTTAACAGAAGCCGTCACGTTGCTGCCCGAACAGATTTGCATTTCTGAAATTGATGCATCCTGGCCGTCAAATTGTACAGCATTTATTGATTGCGCGGTAAGGTATTTGCCATAATCAGGCTTAAGAAGATAAAGGCCGTCGTGTGCTGCCACCCACACGCCGTCATCACAAACGGGTTCTTCTTTTGATACGGTATTTACACATATATCATTAATAACAGTGTTGTCCAGGGGCGCAAAATGAAACAGCGTTACCTGTTTTAATCCTGGCAATTGCGGATCATAGCGCTGATAAATGGAATTGCTAAAGTAAAAACCTTTATCAGTTCCAATCAACATAGTTTGTTTAATAAGTCGCCCATCTCCAAACCACCAACCACTGCCAAAGGCTGTAAGCCCAAACATAGTTGTTATTTTATTCACATTAATACCATCGAGGTAATGTCCATAATCGCGGTTTATGAAATAGCTTTTATCTCCGTTGAACTGAAACATGCCATTGCGGGTGCCCCAAAAAATAGCTGAAAAACTAACACGCATATCATAATCATACATTGAGGCCCATGCTTCATATGCAGTATTCACATTATGACCAATAACATCACTTTCGGCTGCATAATGCACAAATACTGCTGATTCTCCGGATGAAATAACAGGTACATACTTTCTTCCGTCCCAGTCAGGATAAATATAAGAAGCCGAACTGTCTTTGTAAGACAGATCACGATAGGTAGCCTCGTAAACTTGACTGGCAGCGTTTTGTTGTTCGTTTACAGTTACTTTTTCATTGAGCATGTCATAAGTATAAAACCCGTGGTCTGATCCGATAAGCAATGTGTGCGCGTCGAAAAAATACTGGTGGGCTTTGGATATCCCAACCGAGTTTACTGTACCACTAATGCCATCTGTAGCACCTATTACTTTAATAGGGCCCTTTTTATATTCAATGATGTTGGCCGATTTTGTGGCGATAAAAACTGTATCCTTGCTACGGCCAGCTATGTCAATAAATTTCAGGTTGTTATAGGCAGAAAACTGGCCGGTATAATCATCAACAGCCAGCGTAATACTGTTAATGCGATAAACCTCGTTGCCTTGTGCAAGCACCCATAGGTACGGGTCGTTAAAATCGCGCTTAACTTTTAAAATGTTTTTACCGGGCAGCAGATGAGAGTTTAAATGAAATTCAACATCCTGGGCATAACACCGGAGACCAGTAAGTATAAAAACTAAAAGAAGTAACCGTTTTAGTAGCATGATAAGGGCAGCTCTAAAGTAGTATATAAACTGCACGGCTGCAAATGAAAGATGCCCTTACGAAAACAAGTTTAAAAATGGATGTTATGAATAGGGGAGCTAAGAATGACAAATATTTAAGTAGGATTTAAAACTTACATTAACAATCTTTTAAACAACGTCTAAAAAAACAATCTACAGTAGTTCCACATATCCCTCTGTTCCGCTCACCCTGATTTGCTGCCCGTCTTTAATCAGGGTTACTGCGTTCTCCACCCCAACAACTGCCGGTAACCCATATTCACGTGCAATAACGGCTCCGTGGGTCATCAGTCCGCCTACTTCTGTGATCAGGCCTTTTATGGATATAAACAATGGTGTCCAGCTGGGGTCGGTAAATGTGGTGACCAATATATCTCCTTCGTCCAGGTCGGCATCTTCCATATTCAGGATCACACGTGCCCGCCCCTCTATAATTCCGGCAGAAACAGGGAGGCCTATGATAGCGCCGGCCGGGAGGTTTTCCCGTTTATATTTACCTGCGATAATTTCCCCATCGGATGTGATAACACGCGGCGGATTTAGTTTTTCGTTTAATTTATGCTCTTCTTTTCGGTCGCCAATGATCCGGTGATCCAGTTTGCCGCTACGTACCACTTCGCGGAGCTCATCAAAATAGAGATAATAGGTATCCTCTTTTTCACGGATCAGTCCCAACTCTACAAGCTGTTCTGCTTCGTGCAGTAAAGCCTGCTTATAAACGAAACTGCGGCTAACTATGCCATATTTAGGATATTCGCGGTAACCGGCAAAATTCCGGATCAGACTGATCTTTTGTTTGGTTTCTTTGGCTTTTTGCTCACCATCCGGTAATTGTATTAGCCTGCCCAGCAATTCCTGTTCTTTTTTTAAAGCTTCCTGTAATCCCCTTTCAAATTTTCGGGCACTTTCACCGGGCTCAAAGTTTTTGATATTATTGAGGATCATGGGAACCAGCACAATAGGCTTTTCGCTCCAACGTGCCTTAGTAATATCTATCTCTCCCGCACAGCGCATGCCGTATTTGTTAAGGTAGGCACTGATTGCATTCCGAGTTTCCTTTCCGCCATTCAACTTTGTTAGCCCATCCAGAAAGTTATCATCTTTTGTGTGTTGCAAGTAATCAATCACTTGAGGGTAAGGGCGGATCACATCCGCAACATCCAAAAGTTCCAGGCCCATTTCGGAAGTGATGTTGTTTGGTACGGATTGCGCAAGCGCATCTGCAGGATTTTTTTCACCAAGCCATTCCTGCATTTTTTCATTGATCCATGATGAAGCGTTCATAGCCGCCATTATCACAGCGATGCTTTGTGGGGTAAATAAGTTTTTTCTTAAATTCTGCTGGTCTTCCAGGATAAAATCAAATAGTTCAGTCCCCGACTTGATTTGGATGCTTTGCTTTAATGTTTCTATAGATGTTTGGCTCCGCTCAATCAGGTCTGCAGCAATTTTTGGATCATTTTCGATTGGGGCCGGAGCAGCCCAGGGCGGTAAGGTTTTATTGCTTTTAGCGGGATCCTGCTCTTCCTTTGCTGCCAGTTTTATGAAATCCTCACGCTCAATAATAGTTGTTAATGCGTCTTTGATAAGCGGATCATGTTGCGACATGCCATTTAGCAAAGCTGCCCTGCCGGCAGAAGAGGTAAGGCTATCCATAACGTCAACAAATAACCGTCCGCCAGCTTTAAACATGGGCCGGGCAGCGGTTAACTGCCATAAGGATAACCCTAATGGTTTCATGGCATCGGTCATCATTTGCTGATGACCGACAGAGATATAAACATGATTTTCCCGGTCGTTGGCCTCAGGAACAGGATATAAAGTGGTAATAGGCCTGCTCTGAACAATGTAAAATATATCATCAGCCAAACACCATTCAATATCCTGCGGGCTACCGAAATGGGCTTCAATCTTTCTGCCAATGAGTTCAAGCTGTAAGATCTGTTCATCTGTGAGCACCTGGCCGGTCTGTTGCGCCGGCTCAATTTCCTGTTCTTGCGTGCCGCCATCTTTTAAAGCATGAATAGCCAGTTTTTTGATGGAGATCTTTGTATCGATGATCATGCCGTTAGATACTTTATAATTATCAGCATTCACCAGGCCGGAAACCATCGCCTCCCCAAGCCCGAAGCCGGCGTCAATAGATACGGTTTTTCTATTACCGGTAACAGGATCGGCAGTAAACAAAATTCCTGCTGCCTGCGGAAAAACCATCTTCTGAACAATTACCGAGAGGTAAACTTTGCGGTGGTCGAAACCGTTTTGAAGGCGATAGATCACCGCCCTGTCGGTAAACAGCGAGGCCCAACACCTGCTGATATGCTTCAGGACCGCATCTTTCCCGATCATGTTCAGATAGGTATCCTGCTGGCCTGCAAAGGATGCTGTAGGAAGGTCTTCCGCGGTAGCGCTGGAGCGAATGGCGAAGGCTTCTTCCTGGCCAAATTGTGCGAGATGATCTGCAATGTCATCCGCTATATCATTAGAAATGGACAGGTTTTCGATGACCCTGCGGATTTTTGCACATACATCGCCGATGTTTTTCCGATCTTCTGCCTTAAGCGTTGTTAATTCATCCAGCAGGCTATTAAGCTCCAGGTTATTTTGGGTTGTTCTTTTATAAGCTTCGGTGGTTACGCAAAAGCCCTCCGGCACCAGGGTCCCTTTGATCCCGGATAGTTCGCCGAGGTTTGCGCCCTTGCCTCCCGCAAGCATAAGCTTTGACCTATCGAGATCCTGAAAACCGAGTACATAAGTGTGTGCTTCTATTATTGTATTGGGCTTGTTTTCCGCGGTCATGCTGATGGTTTTTTGAGATTTATAACCAAAAATATAAGGTAAAATGGATCAAAATAATCTTTATCAAGTATGTTTTTTTGAGCGCAATAATGACAGAAACAAGGCGTTCTTCTTACAAACAGCGGGGGCAGGGAGAAGGGTTTTGTTATCGTCCCATCAGGGTCTCTCGCAGATTTAAGTTAACCCACAAAATTGCTTGTCGTTTAAACAGCAAGTCGTCGTGTTTTGCCCCTCTGGGGCAAAGGATATTCTATAACTATACGAGCTACAAACCTTTTGCACCTCTGGTGCACCTGTCCTTGGGCAATTAATACATGTTTATTAAATTGTAA
>NZ_DASVOB010000723.1:0-3511 GCF_036383575.1 Mucilaginibacter sp. | reverse complement strand
GGAACCGCACTGGCCGAAACACTTTGCCATCCATTTGGCTGGTCAGCAGGGATCTGCTTGCCGCCGTTCCAGGGCTCCTGGTGACTTGCCTTACGACCAGCATGCGCCAGTTGTGTACCGGGAACAGCGCCTTGTGCCTTTATAAAATCGGTGATCTGTTTTAGTTTTTCGATGTGTTCGTCTTTGTATATACCCAAATCGGCAAAGGTAATGCGGCCTTCGGAAGATACTGCTGTGGCCTCGGTAATGATAAGCCCTACACCGCCTGTAGCAAAGCTGCCAAGGTGTACCAGGTGCCAGTCGTTAGCGAAACCATCCTCGCTCGAATATTCGCACATAGGTGATACTACGATGCGGTTTTTTAGTTCTATATTTTTTATTTTAAGGGGAGAAAATAGTGTAGACATTGTTGTTTGTTTTTACAAATATGCTCAAAACAAGCAGTGTGCAGGTACTGTTTTTGTAAAATAACAGGAACGATAATAAAATGATATTGCGGTGAGTTTGGCGGCAGAAAAATGTCTGAATCAATATTTGAAGAATTATAGAATTTTCAGAATAAGGTCATTCTTAAGTGCCAAATTTTGCGATATGCGGTAAAATATTACTTTTACCGCCATGTCTACTATAACAACACGCTTAGCAACTTTTAATGATATCCCCGAATTACAGGAACTGATAGCACTTTCTGTGCGCGGTTTGAGTCCCAATTATTATGATCAGCAACAAATTGAAAGTGCCATCAAGTACATTTTTGGTGTAGATACACAACTGGTTACGGATGGTACCTATTTCGTGGCCGAAATAGATGGTGTTACTGTTGGCTGCGGAGGCTGGAGCAAACGCAACACCCTTTACGGCGGCGATCAGCATAAAGAAACTGAAGATCCATTGCTCGACCCTAACCACGATGCCGCCAGGATCAGGGCATTTTTTGTTCATCCCGATTATGCCCGCCGGGGTATAGGAAGTTATATCATGAAGGTTTGTGAAACCGCAGCGGAGGATAACGGTTTTAAAAGCCTGCAATTAGGGGCAACATTACCAGGTGTGCCGCTTTATGAGGCTATGGGATATAAAGCAATGGAAAATATTGATCAGCCTATGCCCGATGGTGTGATATTGCCTTTGGTTAAGATGTTTAAGCTTCTATAGCTTAGAGATAGATGCAGGTTTAATATTAAACTGTCTGTTTCGGCGTTATAGCTAAAACCAAGCCCGCAATCATGTTCAGGAAAATACTGGTATCCGTAATTTTATTGATAACTGTAACATCGGCATACGCCCAAACGGCCGAAGATACTTATAATAAATACCTCGATTTTAATTTGGCGCGCTTACAAGGTGAACAGGATAAGGCAATGGACCTGTCCCGGCAGATCATGCAGGATACAGCTAAGTTAGCTGCCAAAGTGAAGATCAATTTTTTTAATTCACTGGCTAAGCTTTATGAAGATGATAATCAAAGTGTAAATGCAATACCCCTATACGAGCGCGTTGTCGCTGCCGAACCTGATTATTATGTAGCCCACCGGGCTTTGGGATATTTGTATCTCAAAAACTTCCCCGATGCCGATAAGCTTTTAAATAATCCATCTACAGACGCCGAATATATTAAGGCTGTGAAGAAGGCATTGCCCCAGTTGGAGAAAGCCCAGGCCTGTGACGCCGATGACAGTACGCTTACGCTGATCAAAACGCTTTATAAAAATATTGGAGATGCTACCGGGTTAAGCGGACTGGATAAACGTTTGAAAGTTTTGAAAGGGAGGTGTGAGGATATTTTGAGTGATTAGTATAAAAGGTGATTAGTGTAAAATATGTCATTGCGAGGAGCTTGCCGGGATAGCAGCTTGGGGGCGACGTGGCAATCGCATGCTATACAGGGCGACTATGCTTCCGTGCGGTTGCCGCGCTGCGCTCGCAATGACATGGTTGGTCAATTATTTACCTCTTACTTCTGCCTGAAACTATCACCAATAAATGCTAATGCATCGGTAATGCCGGTGCGCCAGTAAGTCCAGGTGTGGGCACCATCGCGGATGCGGAATTCGTGAGGCACTTTCTTTTCCGTGAGAGCTATATGCAGCAGGCTGTTCCCTTTGCTTAGGGCGTCGTCATCGCCACAGTCTATCCAATAACGCACGTCATTTAAATCATCCGTTGTTTTGCTTTGAACCAAACCCAATATGGAGTTAGCCTGCCAGGTTGCATTAAGTCGTTCCTTCCCTTTAAGCTCGGGGCCGAATACTTTGCTATAAACTTCTTTCCAACGTTCATCGGTTACAGCCATAAAATCATCGTCGCTGCGTACCGCCGCACTCAAGGCTGCTGCTGCCGAAAACATTTTGGGGTGTTTAAGGCTGTATACCAATGTCCCAAATCCGCCCATGGAAAGGCCTGCTACACCGCGATATTCTTTAGTGCCTTTTATGCGGTATTCTCTTTCGATAGCCGGTATAAACTCCTGAAAAAAGAAATCTTCGTAGTTTAACTTGCCGTTATAGGCATTGATATAAAAGCTTGTTCCCCCGTCGGGCATTACAATGATCATCGGGGGAATGGTACCATCGGCAATGGCTTTATCGGCATAGCGGTTAATTTCGCCAAATTGCAGCCAGCCGGTATGGTCATCGCCGTAACCATGCAGCAGGTATACTACAGGGTAGCTGCGGTTTGATGTTTCATAATCGGCAGGCAGGTATACCGCGTATTTTACGTTATGATTTAAAATATCGCTTTTTACGTATTGCTCTTCAATTACCTTGCCGGTAGTTTGTGCAAACGTATTTACAGAAACTAACAATAAGCAAACCAGCAAAATCCTTTTTATAATACTCATATTCTAATTTATTCAATCAAATTATCATTTGCATATCTGCACATCTGAAATCTGCACATTTAAAAACTACTTCTGCCTGAAACTGTCGCCAATAAATTGCAGGGCATTGATAATGCCGGTGCGCCAGTAAGTCCAGGTGTGAGCGCCATCACGTACGCGAAACTCATGCGGTACATTTTTTTCGGTAAGGGCGATGTGCAGGAGGCAGTTGCCTTTACTCAGAAAATCGTCGTCACCGCAATCTATCCAGTATCTTACAGATTTAAGTTCGTCGGTAGTTTTAGTTTGTACCAGGTTTAAAACCGAATTGCTTTGCCATGCACTGTTCACCCTGTCTTTGCCTCTTAAACCACGTCCATATAGCTGCGCGAATATCTTGTCATAAGTATCATCAGGAGTGCCAATAAGCTGATCGTCGGGAAATACAGCAGCGCTTAAAGCCGCACCTGCCGCAAACAGATCAGGGTGTTTAAGCGTATAGATCATCGGTCCATAACCACCCATTGAAAGACCTGCTATACCGCGGTACTTTTTTTCGGCTTTAACGCGACATACTTTTTCAATATGCGGTATAAATTCTTTGAAGAAAAAATCCTCATATTTCTCCTTGCCATCGTAAGAGTTGATGTACCAGCTCGAATCAGCATTAGGCATAACAATGATCATCGG
>NZ_DASVOB010000722.1:0-5265 GCF_036383575.1 Mucilaginibacter sp. | reverse complement strand
TGCTGCTTAGCCAAAGCGCCTAAACTCAAAGGCAAACCGGCGGCAGCCAACGCGGCCGAAGTAATAAATTTTTTGCGGCTGATATTTTCCATAAGGCATTAAAATTGGTAATGCAATATGCCATTTTTCGTTGTTATTATTTCCTGATTTTTACTCACCTTTATCCAAACCTATTTATCATGATACTATTCTGGTACAGCGTTATATTGTTTGTAACAACCCTGGCACTTAACTTTTACCTGCTTATCGGTTTTAAACAAATTAAGCAGGTAAGCCGGCAATCTATAATGGATAATCCCCCTCCCCTTGCTATCATAATAGCAGTGCGCAACGAGGAAGAAGATCTTGAAAAAGCCCTGCAAAGTGTTTGTCACATCAACTACACCAATCACCGGGTTATTGTAGTGAACGACCGCTCAACCGACCGTACCGCCGAAATATTACAGGCTTTCAGCTTACAATATCCGCAACTCAGGGTAACCACCATCAGTACTTTACGCGATGGGTGGCTGGGTAAAAACAACGCCCTGTACCAGGGTTACCTCAGCAGTACCGAAGAATGGATACTTTTTGCCGATGCTGATATCGTTTTCCATCCCGATGCTATTAATAAGGCTGTTGGCTATGCGGTTAAGCAGCAGCTTGATCATTTAACCATCCTGCCTGAGCTGATATCCCGGTCGGCTATTTTAAACAGTGTATTTGCAACCTTGAGCATTATGCTTATGACTTCCATGAAGCCATGGGAAGCTAAAAATCCCAAATCAAAAGCTTCATCGGGCATCGGGGCATTCAATTTGGTCAGGCGCACAGCTTACGAAAAAATGGGTACGCACGTACGCATTAAACTCCGCCCTGATGACGATCTGCAACTTGGCCAAATAATGAAAAAGGAGGGCTTAAGGCAGGATGTTTTGGCCGGCAAGGGCTATGTTTGCCTGGAGTGGTATAAAAACCTGGGCGAACTGGGTCGCGGGGTTCAAAAGAACTCGTTTGCGGTGGCGAACTTTAGTCTTGCGAAAGCCATTTTCAACGTACTCAGTATGCTTCTAACCGTAGCTTTACCTATGCCCGTGATGTTCATTTTCGGCACGCCGACTATCCGGATCATGGCTGCTGTTATGCTGATATTTCATATAATTTATATGGAGATAGTACCGCCAAACAAATGGTGGTATGCCTTTATGATCCCTTTTTCGGCTTTCTTTTTGGCCTGGCATTATTTAAAAGCCTCGGTAACAACGGTTGCGCGGGGTGGTATTTACTGGAGGGAGAGTTTTTATTCGCTGAAGATGCTGAAGGGGAAGGAGTAGGATATTTTCACCCCGTTGCCGTGTCCTCACGGCAACCGATCCGCTTCAAAGTGTGCATAGTTGTCGTGAGGACACGACAACCGGGGTGAAAGGATATTTCTATCTGAACTCAGCTTAAACGAATTATTAAAATTTGTTTATTTACCCGGCATTCCCATAATTCTCTAAATTCAACAAATTCAGGTTCAGACATCTCCCTCAATCAAACCCCAAATATTCTTTCTGGTGCACTTCAACCGAACCGGAAATATTATCATGGTTCAAGAATATTACGATATGGAAAAAGTCATTATCAAAGAGATAGATATCGTTTTTAGCATCGGAGCCGTGAAGTTTCATGATCAGGCCCATGTGCTTTGCCTGGCCTATTAAGTTAATGATGTGCTGAGATGTGGAAGTGGCGTAAGTAACGGTACGCAATACAGCCCCGCTGCTTAGCTTACTGCCAACGCCTATTACAACAGTTTCCTCCTTATTATCCGGACCTACCCGATTTAGGTGTTCAATGCTGTTTCCGTCGACATCCTGGATATACTGACGCTTGAATTTTTTACCGAGGGTAAGATAGTTATGGGCTTCGGCGTTTGAAAGGTTAGAGATATTTGCCAGATCATTAATGGTTACGCTTTGGGCAAACACAGTTGCACAGCAAAACAACAACAAGGCAATTAACAGGGTTCTCTTCATTTTTTAACTTACCAAATATACTTTTTACTATTTAAAATCATCGCCGGGATGATAAGTGCGTTGTGCATGCTTTAAAACATCTTTTTTGTAAAACAGCACGTCTTTAAACTTCCCATCAATAATTCCCCGTTCCTGGTCGGTGAAATTTTTTGATGCAGGATCAAAAGAGCTACCGCCGTTTACAATGCTTTTAGCCCTTAACCGTGTACCAAATTCCACAGCAGCGATAAAACTATTGCCCGAATATCCATAGCGTCTGTTGGTGTTCATCATACGACTTTGGAATGATGGCAGCTGTCCGAAGCCCGATCCGGTTAAACCAACAGGAATACTGGGTTTGTTATCATCAAAGGTAATGCCATCATCCGGGCGCTGATAGCGGTTCATGTCGCCCCACTCTACTTTCCAGGTACCGAAGCGGCTTTGCAGATTCCTGATCACATCATTTAACCAGGTCAATTGCTGCGCCGGGCTCACGGTTTTAACAAGGGTTTGAAAGCGCCGGGTAATAAAGGTACTTTCCTGGTCGGTTTGAGGCGGCGGCAAGGCTTTGGTCATAAGCGTTCCCCATTCAATAGCGAGCGAACTGGCTACGGAGAGGATAGCCGTATTCCTGTCCCATTGCTGCAGGAGTTTTATTGGTTCGGCCAACGACTGTTTAACCGAATCGGGGGCGGCATCATAAGCTTTAAAAAGTGATGGTAGCAGATCATCAAAAGCAGCAAGATAATGATCATATCCTTTAGCGATCAGGTCATCAAGCGTGATGTTCTTCGCATCTTTTAATATTTTAATTGCAGTTACAGCCCGATAGTTTTCACCATCGGGAGCCATGTAAACAGGATACTTATTCTTATTCGGACTTGATATGCCCGAAGCCGTATAGGGTGTTGAATTACAGTTCTGGATCCAGCCGGTAGCGGGATTTGCATTGGTGATGATCTCGCTGAGTTTATGTACACCCTGCCATTCAGTTGCTGATGTACTGCCGTCAACCGGTAAGCTCCAGTCATATTTAGGGTTGCGTTTAGGAATATAGTTGCCGTACCAAAAAATGGTATTCCCTTTATCATCGGCATAAACAGTACTGTTTGTAGCATTTGACACCATGTTCATGGCCTTTTTATATTCGGCCAGGTTATTGGCCTTGGTTATCAGCCATGACTCAACCAGCGCATTGTATGAGCGGTTGTTGGCTTTAAGCGTGATCCACTTGCCATCCCTTGCACCAAGCACCGGACCATGATGGGTATAATAACCGGTTATAGAACGCTGCTCAACCTGATCGCCTTTTTTTATTTTGAAGGATAGATCGCGGGTGACGACCGGCCGTAATTTACCATCATATTCATAATACCATTTGCCATCTTTTTTACTCACCTTTTCGGCATACAGATCGGCGACATCGGCATAGGCGCTGGTATGCATCCAGCCGCAATGCTGGTTAAAGCCCTGGTAAATAAAAAACTGTCCCCAGGTAACGGCGCCGTAAGCATTAAGCCCCTCGTTGCTTACCAGCTCAACCTCACTACGGAAGTAAAACGGTACGTGAGGATTAATATACAGCAAAGCATGCCCCGATGCCGATTTTGAAGGCGCTATCGCAAATCCATTTGAGCCGGTTTCGCGCTCATTCACCATATCATAAATATTTTTTGCCGGCCGGCCGGTTACCGCGCCCAGCTTTTCGGGCCCTGTGCTGTAAAAATCCTTTGTTTCACTTAATTTAATGCCCCCAGTTTCGGTAGCGGCGACGCTGCCATCGGTAAACATCAACGCATACCAGGGTTCAAAATGCTTAAACACTTTTGGCTTTACCTCGGGATGTTTGTACAGGTAGTAGTTAATGCCATCGGCAAAGGCATCCATTAGCTTCCTAAACCAGGGTGCGCTTGTCTTATATTCTTTAATAGCATCGGCACTGTCGGCAATGAGCTGTAGCTGTACATCGGTATATAAATTAGTTTCGCCGTCAATCTCGGCTTGTTTGCCTAACTGGTAAAGATAATTACGTTCGATACCCTTAAAATTATCCTCACACTGGGTGTACATCAGCCCAAAAACAACCGCGGCATCAGTTTTGCCATAAATGTGCGGAACTCCCCAATTATCACGAATAATAGTTACCGTCTTTGCTAATACTTGCGCCCGTTTTATTTCCTTTTGATTAATTTTTTGAGCGAAAACCAATACGGGAAGAAACATCAAAGCGATAACTAAATTAATTTTCATAGTAACAGTAATTTTACCCAACAAATTATCTACATAAATGTAAGGAAAACGAGGCTTTTTAAACATTTTGAGGTAAATTTGGGGATTAATTCATAATAATTACATCGTACCGCCGTTCCTATTCAAATATTTACAATCGGCTTTTTTGAAGGTAATTATTGCTGTGCTGCCAAACAGTATAGTGAATTGTTGATGACTTTTCTGTACCGGTTCCCATCCGGTATCCGAATATAAAGAGCTTGGGTATACATTTAATATGATATCTGAGATTTAGTTGATTCAATATCATTTGAGACGTGGTATTGTGTGCGTTCCGGGGTGAGATACGGAACGCATTTTTTTTGATAGTTTACTGGTTCATTAGTTCAGTTGTTCATTAGCCTTAGCACAGAGGCTATCCATTTTTTTGATGGTTACCATACTCACAAACTATTCACCAATGAACTAATGAACCAGTGAACTAATGAACCCATTGTTCCCTGTACCACGCCATAGCTAATAATACCATGCGGTTGTAGGTTTCGAGGCCCTGGGGTTGGTTATTGGCCTTCAGGAAATTATCGTAAAAAATACTGCTGATGGCGCCCAGTTTATTTTCATAGGCCAGCCAATAGTTTCGTTCGGTGATGTAATCACTCCGAACTTCTTTGCTGATGAGTGCCTTAAGTTCTTTGTGTGCAACGGTATCACGCGCGCCAAGCGAATGCATAAACTCCTGCACGGCGAGGTGGTAGGCCGAATAACGCAACAACCTGTCGTGCGATTTTACAGCGATGACAAAGCCCGCGAAATCTGCTTCATCTTCGGCACCGTACCCCATCTGGTGCGACATTTCATGGCAAACTACAAAAGGCCGGTTAAAAACGGGCATCTGGTAATTGACCTGCGCTTCGGAAGTAAAGGGGTTATAATAGCCCGATGTACCAATATAATTCAACAATGGGGTAAGTATTGAGGGCTTTATATCGGGGTTATAAGCCCTGAAATTGGCAGAATCTTTACTGAGCGTGTAAATAGCATGCCGGGCTGTATT
>NZ_DASVOB010000721.1:0-9304 GCF_036383575.1 Mucilaginibacter sp. | reverse complement strand
ATCGGTTTTTTAAAGCAGGAAGTACAGATCAATGGCCGCTCTACCATTAATGTTGTACTGATTCCTGATAGCAAAAAACTGTCGGAGGTGGTTGTTATAGGTTACGGTACGCAAAAAAAATCAGATGTAACAGGTTCCTTGTCCAGCCTGTCATCAAAAGATTTTAAAGACCAGCCTGTTACCCGTGTTGACCAGGCACTGCAAGGCAGGGTCGCCGGTGTGCAGGTGGTTAGCAACTCCGGCGCACCCGGTGGTGATGTTAAGATCAGGGTGAGGGGATCCAATTCCATACTGGGCGATAACAATCCGCTTTATGTTATTGATGGTTTTATAGGCGGCGATTTCAATAACCTTAACCCTGATGATATTGCCAATATCGAAATTTTGAAAGATGCATCGAGCACGGCAATTTACGGCAGCAGGGGAGCAAACGGGGTTGTTTTAATTACAACAAAGAAAGGAAATGCAGAAAAGCAGGAAATAACCCTTACCCCTATTTTTTATACATCGAGGGTTATCAAGAAAATGGACCTGCTAAGTGCAGCCGACTTTGCAAGCACGGTAAATACACGAAATACTGCTCTTGGTTTGGCGCCTTATTTTACCCAGGCACAGATAGATAATTTCAGGACCAACGGCGGAACTAACTGGCAGGATCAGGTTTTTAGGACTGCGCCCGGACAGGAATATAAATTAGGTTACTCCGGTGGCAATGCCAAAACACAATTCTTTATTTCGGGGGATTATCTAAATCAAAATGGTATCGTTATCAACTCAAACTATAAGCGTTATGCGCTCAGGTCAAATATTAATTCACAGTTTTCTGATAAACTGACCACCCGGCTTAATATTTCGGCTATAAGGAGAGAAAACCTGAATACAAATAATCAGGGTACTGGAGGCTCTGTAAACCAGGCTTTGGCATGGGCACCCACTACGCCGGTAAGGACTGCTGCGGGCACATATACCCTTGTAGATCCGCTGGGCTCTATTCGTTATAACCCGGTAGCTTTGGCCAATGACGTAGAAAACATCGTTGACAATTCCAATATAACCTTAAACGGAGGCGCAAATTACCATTTCTTCAAGGACCTGTCGTTGGATGTAAGCTTTGGCGTTGATTACCAAAACATACAGGGTAAAAATTATTCCGGCCCTTCTGTAACCAATAACATTCCAAATGCCAGCCGCACATCTACTGAGTTGTTCAATTTGCAAAATACCAATACGTTAAACTACTCGCACATATTTAACAACGTGCATAGTTTAAATGTTACCGCTGTATTTGAGCAGCAAAAATATACTTCAACAGGTTTTAGCGCCAACGCCAATAGCCTTACATTTGCTAACCTGGGGTATGATAATCTTGCCTTGTCCACTACACAGTCGGCTGGTTCAACCTATTCAGGGTCGGCTTTAATTTCCTATTTAGGCCGGGTAAACTATGCTTATAAAGACAAGTATTTGCTGACAGTTTCAGTCAGGAGGGATGGATCTTCAAAATTTCAACCCACTAACCAGGAAAGTACCTTTCCATCAGTTGCTTTAGGCTGGAAACTATCTGAAGAACCCTTTATTAAAAAACTAAACGTTTTTGACACCTTTAAGATCAGGGGCAGCTGGGGTTTAACAGGGAGCCAGGCTATTAACCCATATGCTACGCTGTCTACTTATCTCAGCGATGCCTTTTCGGCCGCCAACAGCTTTAACAATACATCGGTTTCTTCAGGGATAGTGCTTGGTAATGCCGCCAATCCTTTCCTGAAATGGGAAACAACGCAGGCAGAAGACTTGGGCTTAGACCTGTCCTTATTTGATAACCGGTTGAGTTTTACCGCCGATGCCTATATAAAGAACACCAGGGACCTGCTTTTATCCCTTCCGTTGCCGGCTTATGCAGGCGGAGGTAACATTATTAGTAATGTAGGGAAAATGAAAAACAGCGGGCTTGAATTTAATATTGGGGGCACGCCTGTTCAATCGGGTAAGTTTACCTGGTCAAGCTCCTTTAATATAACATTTCAAAAAAACCTTGTTAAAAGCTTGGGCTCGTTAGCCAGCGTGTTTTCAGACAAAAGCGTAGCAAACGCGGGTGCGGGCCTGTCTACCCAACCCGAATTTATAATTAAACCAGGCTATGCGCTCGGATCATATTGGGGGCTCAAATATTTGGGGACCTGGAAACCCAACGAAGCGGCTGAAGCAGCAAAATATGGCAATAAGCCAGGTGATTCACATTACCAGGACCTGAACGGCGACAACGCGATAAATGGCAGTGATTTTCAGATCATCGGAAACGGTACGCCTAAACAGTCGCTGGGCTGGAATAACACTTTTACCTATGGCGATTTTTCGGTAAATATTTTTGTACAATCATTATTGGGCTTTAGCAAACTGGATTATACTTACGCCAGTTCTATAACCGCTAATGCGGACGCCAAACAAGCTACCAACGTAGGGGTTTTGAACAGGTATATACCCGGCGTTAATGAAACCTCAAACATCCCTGCATTCAGTTCTACCAATAAGGACTATTTTGAATCAAGCCGTTTTTTGGAGAACGGAAATTTTGTAAGACTTAAGAACCTGAACGTTTCTTATCATTTGCCAAAAGGCACCATTAAAGGTGTTGACCTTAAGTTATTTGTAGGTGCCACTAATCTGTTTACCATAACCAAGTATAAAGGATTTGATCCGGAATCAACTAATGCCGGTTCGGGATCGGATGTTACCCAAAGTATTGATTTTGGCTCATATCCCAACTCTAAGACATTTAATGCAGGTGCGGTATTCAAGTTTTAAAACATATTGAAAAGTTAATTATGAAAAAGATTTTAATTATATCAATGATCCTTTCTGTGCTTGGTTGTAAAAAAGCGCTGAAAGAAGATCCCAAAGGGCAGGTTGTAGGGGCACAGGCCTTAAGTACGGTAGCAGGTTTAAATGCAGCATTGGTAGGCGCTTATAAGCCATTATCAACTACCTGGGTAAGCGGCTTTACTACGGCGGCGGTATCTGCTGTATTGATGGGTTCGGATGATCTGACCACTCATCCGGCCAGTAATAAAGCCGATCTGAGGGAGTTTGATCAATATCATGTTTCCAGTTTAAACGGAAGGATGCTTAATATCTGGAACGGGTGTTACAAATCTATACAGGGTTCCAATAACATCATCAACAATTATAAGTCAACCACAGGCGATGCTGCCTCTATAAATCAGATCCTGGGCGAAGCTTATTACCTGCGTGCGCTTGATTATTACTGGCTTATCAGGTTATGGGGAAAAATCCCGCTGATCACTTCAGAAGTTTACAGCCCCGAAGTTTTAAAGGTTGCTACATCTGCTCCGGCCGAAGTATATAAGCTGATTGAAAGCGATCTTTTGAATGCCGAAAAACTGATGCAAAATAAGAAATTGGATGCAGGCAGGGCTTCCAAAGGTGCTGCATCAGCACTGCTTGCTGATGTTTACCTTACAGAGGGTGGCTGGCCCGTTAATGATAATTCGAAATACGCACTGGCCGCTGCAAAAGCAAAGGAAGTAATAGACAATAAAGCAGCCTATGGTTTCGATCTGGTGGCTGACCTGAACACCTTATGGCAGAATACCAGGTTAGGAACAACAACCGCCGAAGAGGTTTTTGCCATTCATAATTGCGGTACCTGTAACTGGTTTAATTCAAATGCACTTTATGGCTCTTCTGCAATGCCGGGAGAAGAAAACGGCTGGGATGACTATTTTGCGGAGATCAAATTTTTCAATGATTTTCCGGCCGGCCCAAGAAAGGATGCCACTTTTCATACGGTTATTAAAAAGTCTGACGGTACCACGATACCATGGCAGAACGATGCTGTAAAACATCCTTATTTTGAGAAATTCAGGGCTCCTGTTGAGGGAAGTACCGATGGCTCAAGCGGTACCGTTCAAATGATGCGGTACGCACATGTTTTATTGATATATGCCGAGGCCCAAGCCCGGAGTGGGGCTGTTAATGACCAGGCTTATGCAAGTGTTAACGCCATACGGTCGCGCGCGGGCTTAGCTCCCCTGGTTGGTTTATCAAGTACAGATTTTGTAAAAGCGGTAATTAGTGAAAGAGCATGGGAATTTGCGGGGGAATATACCAGGTGGTTTGATATAACCCGCTTGCAGCTATTAGCCCAGGTTATTGCGAGCAGAGATCCGTCAGAAAATGCGGTGATCGGAACACCGCAATATTATTTACCTATCCCTGCCGGCGAGCTTCAGTTAAATCCTAACTTAGGAAATTAATAAAAATGTCAACCGGGGAGCAGGGTTTACGCCTTGCCTGAAAGAAAAATAATAAAAGTTAAATAAGATGACTGGAGCTACTGTCCGGGTGGTTCCAGTCATCTTATATCCTGATAACATCAACCTTAATGAAAAAGAAACACCTCTCACTTATTACATTATTAATTATTATTAAAAGTTTAGCCTTTGCAAATACAAACACCTCCATTGCTGATACGCTTGTACACGGTAAGGTATTATTTGATACAGATGGAAAGCCTGTTAACGCCCACGGCCCGGGTGTGATGTATCACCAGGGTGTTTATTACCTTTTTGGAGAAATAAAAAATGGAAAGACCTGGCTTGTTCCCGGTCAAAACTGGGAAGATTACCGGGTTCCGGCAGGTGGAATATCCTGCTATTCATCTACTGATCTTAAACATTGGAAATATAGGGGGGTGGCTTTAAAGCCTACCGTTAATGACCCGGGCAGCGACTTGGATACAGGCAGGGTGATAGAAAGGCCTAAAGTGATCTATAACGAACGTACAAAGAAGTTTGTGATGTGGATGCACATAGATAAAAATGATTATAACTACTCGCGGGGTGGCGTTGCCATAAGTGATAGCCCTGTTGGTCCATACCGGTACCTGGGCAGTGTTAAACCGAATGATCAAATGTTAAGGGACATGACCTTGTATAAAGATGATGACGGAAAAGCCTACCTCATTTATTCATCCGAAGATAACAACACGATGCATGTTTGCCTGTTGAGTGATGATTATTTAAAACCAACAAAAACATATTCAAGAATATTTGAGAACCAAAAAAGAGAGAGTCCTGCTATTTTTAAGAATGGGGGGAAATACTATTTAATTACCTCTGGTTGTACGGGCTGGTCGCCCAATGCCGCATCATACGCAGTTGCTGATAAAGTAACGGGCCCCTGGACGCAGCAAGGTAATCCATGCAAGGGATTAAACTCCGACGTAACTTTCTTTTCGCAAGGCGCGTTTGTTCTGCCTGTTATTGATAAGCCGGGAAAGTTTATTTTTATGGGAGATGTCTGGAATAAGACCGATCTGGAGAGATCTACCTATCTGTGGTTGCCTCTCCAGGTAAATAATGGGGAAATAGAAATTTATAACCCGTAACTTATTGTATAGCTTTTCAGACCTATGCTTCCCTAAAACAAAAGAATGTTAATATGAACCCTATCCATAAAATTGTCAGGCCATGTATGGTGATATTATTTATAGCAATAGTTACCAGCTTGCATGCGCAAATAAAATCAGTGTCAAAACCTTTGTTTGACGATCCTCTTGAGCATGGGGCTGCGGACCCCGTAGTGATCTATAATAAGCAGCAAAAAATGTGGTGGATGTTTTATACCAATCGTCGCGCCATGTTAAATGATTCAACCGGAGTTCAATGGGTGCATGGCACTAAAATTGGAATAGCCGAATCAAAAGATGGCAGGGTGTGGAAATACAGGGATACGGCAAATATTAATTACCGCGTTAATGCTGGTTATACATTCTGGGCCCCGGACATTATTGAAAATAAAGGTTTGTATCATATGTATTTAACCTACGTGCCGGGCATATTTACTGATTGGGACCATCCCCGGGAAATTGTTCATTTAACCAGCTCCGACCTGATCAATTGGAGATTTGAAGCCGTTTTACCATTAGGTACCCATCACGTAATTGACGCTTCTATTATTAAAGTTTCAGATGGTTTATGGCGGTTGTGGTATAATGACGAAAAGAAAGGCAAAGCAATATCATATGCCGAAAGTACCGATCTGTATAACTGGACAGATAAAGGCATCGCCATTCCGGCACTTGGTGAGGGCCCCAAAATTTTCAGATGGCAAAATAAGTATTTCATGATCGTGGATGTGTGGAAAGGGATGGAGGTTTACAGTTCTGATGATTTATTGAAGTGGACCAAACAGGAGGGCCGTATTTTAGAAGAGCCAGGTAAAGGTAAGGACGATCAGGCTATTGGCGGTCATTGCGATGTAGTGGTAAATAACGACAGGGCTTATATTTTTTATTTTACCCACCCAGGCCGGTCAAAAGATAAACCGGCTGCAAAAGGTTCATTCGAGAGTAAGAGAAGCGTGATCCAGTTAGCCGAATTACACTATAGCAACGGAGTAATATCCTGCGATCGTGATGAGTCGGCCACTATCCATTTGGTGAATACATTTCAGAAAGAAATAGTCATCCATTAAAATTTAAATATAAGACAACGGTTATTCGTAACTGCTAATGATAGCACGCAGATATAGCGCCTGTAATTAACTCAGAATTGCAGGCGTTTTTGCATCCGGTACACTCAGTTTCAAGTTAAACTTTGAGGATAGATCACTCTATCTCGTTAACACCTCCGGGGCTTTCAGGGCGATGCAGATATACATCCTGCTGCGGGAAAGGTATCACAATGCCGTTTGATCTGAATGAGGCTGTAATAGCCATGATAATATCGCTGCGGGTTGCATAAGAATCACGGAGATGCCTTGTCCAGAAAAAAACCTTTACATCAATAGAGCTGCTGCTAAACTGCTCGTATTGAACCACTGGTGCCGGGCTTTTGACAAGGCGCTGTTCCGCGTTTAAAATATCCATCAGCAAATGCCGGGCTTTTTCCAGATCGGCATCATATGCAATGCCGATAACTATAGACATACGCCTGCGGTTGCCCCCCAACGACCAGTTGATGAGGTGAGAGTTTAACAGATCACCATTGGGCATTACCATATCTGCACCTTCCCAGGTGGCGATGACACTGCTGCGAAAACCGATAGATTTCATGGTTCCGCCCTGTCCGTCAATATCAACCACGTCGCCTACGTTAACCGGCTTTTCAAAAGCGATGATCAGTCCGCTTACAAGGTTGTTAACAAGCGTTTGCAAGCCAAAACCTATACCTACACCTAATGCGCCCAAAACAATAGTGATCCTGTCTAAAGGGATGCCTGCGGCTGCGATCGCCAAAAATAAACCTATACTGAGTATGGAGATCCTGATCAATAGCAACCAACTGCCTATACCAGGCCCGGTATTTTTCCCATCCTTGTCGGATGTTTGGCGTCTGTCAGAAGCAAAAAAAGAAACGATCTTGGAAATGATAACGGACACTGCCATTATGCCGATAAAAAGTAACAGCTTGTTGATGCTGAAACTGTAATCGCCAATTGTGCGCTCCTCACTGAAAAACTCCCTTAACGGGCCGGCAATATACTCGAACCCGGCAAAATTTCGCCCAAACAGTATGATCCAGCCAAAAACTAATAAGATATAAAATAGGGCAGGGGCCTTATTGCCAACTTTCTCAAAGTTTAAATAAAAAAGTTTTGGGTCCTGGTGGGTATAAACATTAAAAGCCAGGAAAAGTCCCTCGTTGATCAACCTGATGCTCCATAAAAAAAGAATGGTGATCACCACGTTCAGAAAGCCGCTTATCAATAGTGTTTTGGCCAGGTTGTACCTGCCAAATATGTTAGCTACTGTAGCCAGGAACTCCAGCAAGGCCATAAGGCCGATAGCTACCAAAATCAATTTCTCCCTTAGTTCTTCTCTTTTTCCTTTAAGCATGACCATTACACCCGTAATGCAACCCAGTACAGAAATGATGAGCATGAACCAGCGTTCTGAACGTGATGCCTGAAGTATCAGGTTATCAAAAGCGGCAATTAAAAACAAGCTCACCATAGCCAGCCATACCTTCATCCAGTAGCGGGTAATGAAATTCTTAAACAGTACAGTAAGGCTGATACATGCTATTGTCCAGAATATCACGCTCAGGATAAAAGGGGGTGAAAAGAAAATAAACTGAAACAAATTGATCACAATTACAAAGGCAGACAGTAGGGGGTAACGAAAGATCAGCTGCCCTTCATAATCCTTGGTGATCAATTGCTGATCGGCATAAATATTTTTCAAAGAGCGCATATACGTATAAGACGCAATCAGGAGCATTACAAAAACAACCAGTTTCCAGGCGTTATCCTGCAGGTAAAAGAGTAGTGTAAGTATCCCCTTAGCTTTTGCCTGCCCAAGTATCTCGCCAAATGGCCGGTAATGACCGGGTGGCTCCCATATATTTTCAAACTCCCTGTCGAAGGTGTTTTTTGCCATTGTTTTTTGATACAATTCAATTTCCTCCAGGCTGGTTTGCAGTTTGAAAACCTGTCCGTTTATTTGGTTCAATAACCCCTGAACATTGTTGTTAGCTTGTTTCAGTGCGCTGTCAACAGGGTGAATTTCACGGGCTACTACTACAATTTGCTGAATGTATTTGGAAAGCACCACTGAGTCTGTCGAAAATTTAAACAGTGCCGGTACGCTCAGCAGGGAATCCAGCTGGTAACGGAGCCCGGTAAGTTCCTGCTGGTGATGGTCGAGCCGGGCTTTGCTTGCATTGGCTTTATTTAAAAGCTCGGTGAGTATTTTTGAGGTGGCTGTTAAGTTACGGAAAGTTTGTGCCGTGCCTGTGTTGGTGAGCACGCCATCGCCTGCTATCAGGAAATCTTTTTGAGTGAGGTCAAATTGCGCCCTCGTCCCAACTGTATCCACACCTGTTCGCAAATAGCTTTTGGCCTTTTGCATGGTTTTTTTGATCTGCTCAAAGATGTTATTTTGTGCTAATGCGGCTTTATCCGCGCTAAAATCTTCGGCGCTTTCGCGGGCTGATTTTTTTGCGAAAGCCTGCATTTTGACCATGAAACTTAAACTGTTGCTGTCTTTTGCGGTGGCTTTCCGGGTGGAGTCGGCTACTTGCGCATATACGGTAACATAGCTGCACAAACCAATAATAAGCGTTAATAACAGGCGTGATAAGAATTTAATCATTTATAAAAATAACGGATAAAAGTTTAGTTCAGAGTAAAAAAGTTATATTTGAGTATCTGAGCCTCACATCAATGAAAAAAAATCAGCTGCCTATTCCCACCTGCTTTTTGCCCCTGAATATCCTGCATCGATCTACTCAAACCGTCAACCCGGATGTAAGCTGAAATGTCAACTGTAAGGAGATTGAAG
>NZ_DASVOB010000720.1:0-5313 GCF_036383575.1 Mucilaginibacter sp. | reverse complement strand
CTGCGCATGCAGGACCCCAGCCTTAAGCCTACCAACCGCATCATTTTCATCCATCAGTCGGGCAATATTGATATGGTGGGCTTGTTCATTTTTATCATTGTAATGGGCTTAAGCGTTGCTATTGCCACCGTTCAGAAATGGCAGCTTACCGAGCAAATGGTTACCCGTGCCGAAGCTGAAAAAGCCCATGCCGAGCTTTCTTTCCTCAAAGCGCAGATCAATCCCCATTTCCTGTTCAATACGCTGAATAACATTTATGCGCTTTCGGTTACCAATAGCGAGCATACGTCTGAAAGTATCATGAAGCTCTCCAACATTATGCGTTATGTAACCGATGAGGTAACGGAGGATTTTGTTTTGCTTCAAAACGAGATTGATTGTATCAATGACTATATCGACCTGCAACGCCTTCGCCTTGGCAAAAAAACAGCGCTTGATTTTGAGGTTTCTGGCGAGATAGACAATCAAAAGATCCCACCCCTGATACTGATGACCTTTATCGAAAACGTTTTTAAATACGGCGTAAGCAAGCATCAGCCATCAGTTATCAATATTTGCTTACGGGTAAACGGCAACCGGATGCTGTTTATCTGTAAAAACACCATTTTCGAAAAACGCCCTGCTACTGAACGGAAAGGTATCGGCATTGCCAATAACCGCCAGCGCCTGCAACATATTTATCCTAACAAACACCGGCTCGACATTAACTCAACAGATGGCAATTTCATTGTCGAGCTGGAGATTAACGCTTAAAACTATTTATTATGCAATTGAAATGTGTAGCTATTGATGATGAGCCATTGGCCCTTCAGATAATTGAAAAATATGTAGCCGAATATCCCGCACTGACGCTCGTTAATACTTTTGAAGATGCCATATCGGGCGGGGAATACCTGAAAATGAACAAAGTTGATGTGCTGTTCATAGACATCAACATGCCCGATATTACCGGTATTGACCTGGTAAAATCATTGACCGATAAACCAATGATCATTTTCACCACTGCTTATAAAAACTATGCCTACGAAGGATATGAGCTGGAAGCTGTCGACTATCTGCTGAAACCCATCAATAACCTGCGCTTTGGTGCAGCAGTTCAAAAAGCAATTGGATATTACCAGTACAAGCATACCGATACCACAAATGAAGGCGATTTCTTATATGTGCATTCAGAATACAGGCTGATCAAGATCAACATCAAAGACATTGAGTACATTGAAAGCATGCAGGATTATATCAAGATCCATATGCTGGGTGTAGCCAAGCCTGTGCTTACGCTTATGCCATTGAAAAGCGCCATTGAAAAGTTGCCTGCTTCAAAATTCATCCGCATTCACCGCAGCTTTGTGGTAGCACGCGACCAGATCAGATCTATCCATAACCGTAAGGTAAAACTAACTGATGTAGAGCTTCCTGTGGGCACAAACTATACCGACTTTATTAAGGACTGGCATAAATAGAATAATCAATTCATCGGCACATTGAAGGCGTTGAGCGACACATTGTTTCGCAAGTACATAAATAGCCTCAACTTTATATTATTAAAAATTGACACTAATCCTTAAAGTCATGAAAACAGCAGGCAACAAAAAAACCATCTTAGTACTTGATAAAAACAGCAGGATGCTACCGGTAATTGATGACATTATGTATTATGGCGATTTTAATGTGCATTTAACTTATGATCCCAATGCTATATATGATAAAGCCAAGGTGATCAACCCGGATCTGATCATCCTGGATTACTTGCTGCTTGATGCTGATTGCGAGCTGGTGTGCAGGGATTTCAGGGATGACGAGCAGCTGCGCAATGTACCAATCATCGTTGTAACAGCTTTTAAAACAAAAAAATCACAGGCCGACTCCTATAAATGCGATGCCCTGTTTGTAAAACCGTTGGATATGGAAGTGCTTGCATCAAGAATTGAATACCTGATGGCGTCCTGAAGCCCGGTTTTGTAAACTGATATAAACCTGCTAAGTTTAGCTTTTATTAATCAAACAACCTGCAATATAAATGAAACTCAAGAGCAACATTGCCACCAGCGAAAACGGGTTCATCTTTAACCCCGCTACCGGCGATTCGTTTTCCGGCAATAACATGGCGGCGCAACTGCTTGAGGCCATGAAAAGCGGCAAAACCGACGCAGAGATCAGGCAGGAGATCCTTAACAGGTTTGATGTGAGCGAAAACCAATTTGACAGGGACTGGGATAACTGGATGCTGCAGCTAAAAGAAGCAAACCTGCTCGAAATTTAAGGACGATGGCCAACAAGTACGTTAATTTATGTATTGCCGTTACCGGGCTTAATGCCAATGACAATCCGGGCCCGGGCATGGCAGTGATCCGTTCTTTAAAAGAGTATTTCGGGGATGGTTTGCGTATAGTGGGGCTATCGTATGAATCGTTAGAACCGGGAATCTATTTGCGGGAGCAGGTAAATAAAACATACCAGATCCCCTATCCAACCGAAGGTACGGCGGTGTTGATTGAGCGCCTGGCATATATTAACCAGCGGGAAAACCTTGATCTCATTATCCCCAATTTTGATTCGGAGCTATTCAACTTCATCAAGATAGCTCCGCAATTAAAGCAAATGGGCATAGCAACCTACCTCCCAACACACCAGCAACTGGCTTTGAGGGATAAGGTACACCTGAAAGATTTCGGCACAAAGCATGGCTTTTATGTACCTGCCGATCATAAGCTTTATACTGCCGACGATTTAAAAAAAGCGGCCGATGAGTTCAATTTCCCCATGGTAATAAAAGGGAAATTTTATGAGGCCTATGTTGTTTATACGATGGACCAGGTGTTGAAAGCCTTTCATCAGTTGAATGCAGCCTGGGGCGTGCCGGTAATAGCCCAGCAATATATCAAAGGCAACGAGATCAATATCGCTGCCCTTGGCGATGGCAAAGGCAGCAACATTAGTTTGGTAGCCATGCGCAAACTTTATATTACCGATAAAGGCAAGGCCTGGGCAGGGGTTACCATTAAAGACGACAAGCTAACTCAACTGGCCAACAGCTTTGCCCATGCAACCAACTGGAAAGGCGGTTACGAAATGGAGATCATGAGCAACGCCGAAGGGCATTTATACATACTGGAAATTAACCCGCGGTTTCCGGCATGGGTTTACTTAACCGCCGCGGCAGGCCAAAACCAGCCGGCAGCATTGGCCAAAATGGCCATGGGCGAGGCTATTGAACCCTATACTGATTACCAGGCCGGCAAATTGTTTGTCAGGTATTCGTGGGACCATATTGCCGATATAGCCGATTTCCAAAAGATCTCGGCATTTGGCGAATTATAATTTATAACGATGGAAAAGCTGCCATACGAAAAACCATACTTAAAAAAACTACATGCCGGTGCCATGAATAAATTTGGCACGCGCACCGGTGTGCAGCCTGTTAAAAGCATCGATGGCGTTTCGGTTAAAAGTTTGATAGAAAATTACGGTTCACCGGTTTTTGTGCTGTCCGAAAAACAGATCCGCAAAAATTATCGGGCGGCATATCGTGCTTTCAGCACGCGGTACCCTAAAGTGCAGTTTGCATGGAGCTATAAAACCAATTACCTCAATGCCGTTTGCCGCATCTTTCACCAGGAAGGCAGCTGGGCCGAGGTTGTTTCGGGCTTTGAATATCGTAAAGCACTTGGCAATGGCGTACCGGGCAACAAGATCATTTTTAATGGCCCGGGCAAGTCATCCGCCGATCTGCAATTGGCTATTGATCATGATTCATTAATTCATATTGATCATTTCGATGAGCTTAGCCTGCTACTCAACTTAAGTAAAAACCTTGCCAACAAGCCACGTGTAGCCATCCGTGTAAATATGGATACCGGCGTTTACCCGCTTTGGGACCGCTTTGGTTTCAACTACGAAAATGGCGAGGCCTGGTCGGCAGTTACCAAGATCACCGGCTCAGGCAGTCTGCAATTGGTGGGCCTGCATTGCCATATCGGCACTTACATGCTCTCTACCGATGCTTATGGAATTGCTGCCAATAAATTAGCCGAACTGGCGGTGCGCTGCCAAACCCAGCTCAGCCATAAAATTGAATATCTTGACCTGGGCGGTGGTTTTCCATCAACCAATACATTGAAAGGCGCTTACCTGCCGGGAAACGACACCGTACCTACAGTTGATGATTTTGCGGAAGTGATAACTTCTGCCCTGCTCAATTTTGGTTTTAACAATGATGACCTGCCCCTGCTGATACTGGAAAGCGGCCGTGTTTTGATAGATGATGCCGGTTACCTGCTGGGCACTGTTATAGCCAATAAGCGTTTAGCCAACGGCAAAGGCGCTACTATTGTTGATTTTGGGGTGAATATCCTGTTTACATCTTTTTGGTATGAACACCAGGTAAGTCCCGCACAGGATTTTGTGGCTCATAACGAAAATATGGTGATTTACGGGCCGCTTTGCATGAATATAGATGTGATCAGGGAAAGTATCAACCTGCCTCAACTTAATCCCGGCGACCAGGTGGTAGTGCACAAGGTTGGGGCTTATAACATGACCCAATGGATGCAGTTCATTACTTTACGGCCTGCGGTTGTACTGATAGATGAGAAACTGCGCACGCATATCATCCGCCAAAACGAAACACTGGAATACACTGCCGAACCGGAGTTGATCCCCGCTCATTTAAATAACAGCAAGTGAAGCAAATTCCAGCAATTATAAAACCCCTTATCAATTCCTATTCGGTGCTGTTTTTTTCGCAAAACCGGGTATTGGGGATTATTTTGCTGCTGGTATCATTCTTCAACCCTGTATCCGGCTTTGCAGGCCTGGCTTGTGTTGTTTTTTCTTTGCTGATAACAAAGCTATTAAAACAGGATGGCGAGCATTACCGTGCCGGGATCTACAGTTTCAATAGTTTATTACTGGGGATAGCATTTGGTGCTTTTTTCCAGGTTAACCTCATGTTTGTGGGTTGGCTCCTGGTTGCCTGTAGTATGGTGGTACTTGCTACTATCATCATATCAAAACGAATGGAGAAACCGGGCCTGCCTATCCTGTCATTGCCGTTTATCCTTGTATTTTGGCTTGTACTGCTGGCATCTAACAGTATTTTCAACACCGGCATACTGCAAAAAAGCAGTTCCCTGCTCGAAGAAATTTACACCGGGCCGGGTAACCTCGCCGGGACCGAAGGCTATCTTGCCACAGCATTACCAAAACTGTTAAGCTTATTTTTCCGCTCGTTGAGCGCGGTTCTGTTTCAGCATAATATCATAGCGGGGATGCTTATTGCTGCGGGGATCCTGATTCATTCGCGTATAGCATTCA
>NZ_DASVOB010000719.1:0-7806 GCF_036383575.1 Mucilaginibacter sp. | reverse complement strand
AAGGAACTTGTTAAAAGTGACATGCATCATTTTGACGAGCTCTATAAGAAATTCCCCGGTCTGTTTACAGAAGAACCACCGGCATTGCTTCATGGCGACCTTTGGGGCGGCAACTATTTGATCAGCACCGAAGGTAAACCGTACCTGATCGATCCGGCGGTTAGCTATGGCAACCGCGAATTTGATATTGCAATGACCACGCTTTTCGGCGGTTTTGATCATGCTTTTTACGAAGCTTATAACCAGGAATTTCCTTTGCTCCCGGGTTGGCAGCAACGACTTAAGCTTTGGAACCTGTATCCCCTGCTGGTTCATGTAAACCTATTTGGCGGTGTGTACGCCAAACAGGTGAGGGAAAATCTTTCGGTATTTGTTTAGTTTGTACCCTGTACAAAGGTTGGCGTTTCAGATACATTTATAATTAATTTGCCATCAACTGTATTTACCTGGGTTTTAACAGCTTCGTCTGCGCCTGTTTTTAAGGTGTAGATATTTGCTTTGGGAGTGCCAAGGTCAAGGGTGTATGTACCGGTGCGGGCCCTAAAGTCCGGGATGGTAAGTGCATACATGGTTTGTGTACCTGCTATATACTTATCAACCAGCGGGTCAGCGCTGATAGTTCCGGCATATGTATAGGCACCCATTAATTTTGATGTTTGCAATATAAAATCGGCGGCAGGCCGGCGTTTCCCGTTTTCGGCCAGGCCAGATGTTGCATACTGAACATCAACATTTGGGGTATCATCAAAAAGCTGATAGTAGAAAACCCGCTGAATGCCGTGCCTGATGTAAAGGAGCGAAGTTCTTAAGATCCAATCGGCCTGTGTATCTTTTGGTAATTTATCACCTACGTATAAAGCTTTCTGATAGCTTCCCTGGTTTATATCATAACCGGATTCGGTTACCCATACAGGAACAGGCTTAGCTAAAGAGTTTGCGTATTGAACAAATGAATCGGCAATCTGGCCTGCCATAGAAAGCTCGGGAGGGAGCCCAATAGTGGCAGATTGATGAGTTAAGATATTACCATTGTTGTTGTAATAGTGATAGTTGATAATGTCGAAACACAGATCGACGCTGCCGTCAGCCCGATAGCCACGGTTGGTACGGCACCACTCTACCATTTTCTTAACAAAATCCACATTGGCGGTAGCCAAGCCACCCATCACAACTTTCATGTTAGGGTCGGCGTTTTTTACGCCAGCATTTTTGCCCAGCTTGCCTTTATCTCCATCATAAAAGGCCGACATATTGGCCGCGTATTCTTCGGCAGTTTGTTGCGTTGCAGGCCCTTTCCACCATTTATCGCGCTCATTATCACATTCAACATACGAAACAAGGCTCATACCTATCTTTACCTGGTTTGGCGGGTCATTAGTCCATCGTACGCTTGAATCAACTTTTACTAACGATCTGTCGATATTGACATTATAACCATAACGCGCAGCAAACTGAAAGGCCATATGCGCCTGATCAATATAACTTGCCGGATCCGCTTTGCTCAATCCGTAAAGGAGCGGGGCATTTTCAAGGTCCTGCATATCGTTAGGATAAGTACTAACCAGCCATGGCGGGCAATTTTTTATATCAGCCAAAACTAAAATACCTTCCTGTTTGCAACGGTTATAAATAAGGTCATAATCCCAGCTGCCTTCATGAGTTGGACTGAAAGTATAATTGCCTCTTGTACTTTCCATCCGGGCCCAACCAAGGTAATGCCTAACGCCGCTGAATGATTTAATAAGCGCCATATTGGTTTCATAAATGGTGCTTTTTAGATTAGGATTGGCTGGGTCCTGTAAAAAGTTCCACTCATAGGCATTGATGCCAAACATATCTTTTAACGGAACGCCGACACCACTGTATGAGCTTAATTTTATGTTAGCCGATGCCCCGTTAATACCAGCGGTAGTTTTTTCGGAGTTTTTTGCAGGAGGAGTGAGTTTTTCCGGCCGGCACCTGCTGAATAAAAAAGTAGAAAATAAGATGACTGCCAGTATTTTACTGTGAAATACGATTTGCATGCCTTGTGGTAGTTTTGTGCTCATAAGCTACAATTAATAAGTGTTAATAAAAAAACATATTCATTGTTTTCAGAGGCAGCGAAAACCGCATAACTATCCCATGAACCTTACGGAGTTATTTTTTTACTTAAAGTTTCAGGAATATGAGTAGTAGTGTAGTTATGTGTGTTTTAACGTATAGTTTATTGTCGAGGTTACAATATTCTTTAAGGTTTTGAAAATTCGATTTAATTTATTGTAAATTAATTGATTATAATTAGATGAAATAGGGGCGACTGAAATAAGTTAAAGGTTGTATAACCTTTATTTAATATATAATTACCAGTATGAATAGCATATGAAAAATCCCGAACCTTGCAGCCCGGGATTTTTAAGTTTGGATGGTATGATTAATTGTGATGCGATACTCACTTCACTTTAACGTATGTTTCAATAATTTCGTGGTCAACGTTGAGGCCTTCTATCTTCTCAATTCCTTTTTGAACGAGCGTGTCATTTTTGATAGTTAGCTTAAACTTGAAATCCTTATTTTCCCAATCGCGGGCATCACAATAGGCCAGGTGCTCTGTATAATCATCGCCGGATAGGGTATAGGTGCCCGCGCCGGAGGAATAAACGGGTTTGGCTGTTTTTCCGTGTACCAGGTCATGCGTGAAGAATGCGAAGTTTGTAGCGTTAAACATCTTGAACATTTCCTGGTCTTTTGGCGGTGTAGTTACCGAGGTATCTCCCTTCGCAATGCTTTTACTTGATATCAGGTGCCAGGTTCCATCGAGCTTATTGGCTGGTTGAGTAGTTTCTGTAGTTTGTTTTGGTGGATTGCCGCACGAAGATAGCACAAGCAACGCAAGAAATGCTAAGTAATAGGTTTTCATGGTGTTAATAAAGGTTATTGATATACAATAATAGCATAAAAAAAGCATCGGCAATCATATTTGCCGATGCTTTTTAAAATAATTTCAAAAGTTTATGCTATTCGCCGCGCTTCAGGCCAAATTTTTCAATTTTACTGTAAAGGTGGCTGCGTTGGATATCAATATCGTCTGCTGTTTTTGAAACATTCCAGTTGTTTTTCTCCAGCTTAAATTTGATGTATTCGCGCTCAGCAAAATCTTTATACTCCTGAAAGTTATTGAACTGATCAAAATCTGTTTGCGGGGCAGGAGCCGCTGTACCTGCAGTAACGGCAACGGGTGCCGAAGGATTAGCAAACGCCCGTACATCGTTATCGGTGATAACTTTGTCGCTCAGGATGATCAAGCGCTCAACCATGTTACGGAGCTCGCGGATATTGCCTGTCCACGGAAGGGCTTTAAGTGCCTCCAGAGCAGCATCAGAGATCTTTTTAACCGGCATGCCGTATTCATTACATATCTCATCCAAAAAGCTTTGAGTTAACAGCGTAATATCGTCCTTACGTTCTATAAGTGGTGGCACATGGATCAATATTACGCTTAAACGGTGGTACAAGTCCATACGGAAATTGCCTGCTTCAATTTCTTTGAGCAGATCTTTGTTTGTTGCCGCTACTACACGTACATCAACATCAATTTCCTTTTCGCCGCCTACGCGTGTGATCTTGTTTTCCTGTAAGGCACGCAGTACTTTTGCCTGGGCCGATTGGCTCATATCACCGATCTCATCCAGAAACAGGGTTCCGCCGCTTGCCGATTCAAACTTGCCAATGCGTTGTTTTATGGCTGATGTAAACGAACCTTTTTCGTGACCGAATAATTCACTTTCAATTAATTCTGACGGAATGGCCGCACAGTTAACCTCAATAATAGGAGCACCCGAGCGGTTTGATTTTTCGTGCAGCCAGCGTGCTACCAATTCCTTACCGCTGCCGTTAGCGCCGGTAACCAGTACGCGTGCATCGGTAGGTGCAACGCGGTCAATAGTTTCTTTGATCTTAATAATAGCCTGCGACTCGCCTAAAATAGGGCGCACCTTTGATACTTTACGTTTAAGTACCTTGGCTTCAACAACTAAGCTTCCTCTGTCAAGCGCGTTGCGAACTGTAATGAGCAAACGGTTCAGGTCTGGTGGTTTCGATATAAAATCAAATGCGCCTTTTTTGCTGGCCTCCACAGCGGTTTCAACCGTGCCGTGACCTGAAATCATGATGAAGGGAAGATCGGGTTTAATGGCGAGGCCGTCGGTAAGCACCTCCATACCATCCATGCGGTTCATTTTAATGTCGCACAGTACCAGGTCATAGTCTTTTTTTTCAATTAACTGAAGGCCGTCAACCCCGTTATCTACGTCTTCAACCTCGTAATCTTCATACTCTAAAATCTCGCGAAGCGTATTCCTGATCGACCGCTCATCATCAATTATTAAAATTTTAGCCATGTTTTATAGTTATGTACCGATAGTAATTGTTGTTTGCTAATATATGAGTTTGTATAGAAAAACAAACACTTTTAATGTGCTTATAAAGGTTTAAGCTGGGTAAATGTTTGCAGGTTTTTGAAAATTATCGAAAATAGATGGATGTAAATAAAAAACCCCTCACTTTACAGTAAGGGGTTATACAGCAGCAAACCTATAAGCCGGGTTCTGTTTTGCCTTTTTAAAGGGCAACTTCTATCATTTATCTGGCCCTGTTATCACTAACAGGTTTAAACAACCTACCCATCCTAACGACCTGCCTTGCGGCAGATACGGGAGCGAGCAACTCCGCTTTCAGGACCTATTTGGTTTTTCAACTCCTGAGGTTTACCGTCATAGCCGGTCGCCCGGTTATGCCGTGAGCTCTTACCTCACGTTTTCACCCTTACCCACCTAAGCGGGCGGTATTTTCTCTGTGGCACTTTGCTGTCGCCGGCTGCCGGCGCCTTCCCGTTAGGAAGCAGGATGCTCTATGTTGCCCGGACTTTCCTCCGCCAAAAAATTAGCAGCGATAGAACGTTTTGCGGTTGTAAAGATAGGGAAATTAGTTTAGTTCATGGTTGATGGTTCATAGATCATAGTAAAATAGATCATGGTAGAACAACAGCCAATCACTATCTTGTTGCTATAAAGTATCAACTATGATCTATGAACAAAAAGCTATTTGCAATTTTTCAAATCATCCTGAACCTGTTGCAATGTAATAGTCCCCATTTTATTACCGAAAGAATTGGTAACGTAGGTAAGCACTTTAGCAATCTCAAGCGGAGCTATATCATCAGCCTGCATTTCATCGTCAAATGTGCGGCCTGCTACAATGACTTTTCCTTTAAGGCCATTCTTAACAAAGCAGGCAAGTACTGTTTTGTTGCTTTTAAGGTAAGTTGAATCTGTTAAAGGAGGGATAAGAGCAGACAAGCCTTGCCCTTTATCTCCATGGCAATTTTGGCAATGCTGTTGATAAACAAGGCTCCCCGCAGAGTAATAGCGTTTAAACTCAATCTGGTCATCGCTTTGGCATGATGCACCAATTACAACTAACAAGATAGCTATAGCGCCAATTACTTTGATCCTCATTTAGCAGCAATTTGATCCGGTTCGGCTTTCAGTGTTTTGATATCAGCTATCAGTTTGGTTACTTCTGCCGGATCTGTCCCTTCATAAGTGCCGCGAAGACGTTTTTGCTTATCTATCAGGATAAAGAAACCATCGTGAATATATTCGCCTTTTGGATTTTTCTCGGATACGCTTTGCAGATAGCTTTTGGCAATTTTATAGGTATCGCCCTTTTCACCGTGTAACAACCACCATGTATTGCCGGCAATGCCTAATTTATCGGCGTAACGTTTTAATACCGGTACGGTATCATATTTAGGATCAATAGTGTGCGAAATGATCCTGAAATTATCATCGGCTTTAAATTCTTTATACACGTTGAGCATATTGCGGTGCATCACCGGGCAAATGGAAGGGCAGGTGGTGAAAAAGAAGTCGGCCACATAAATTTTTCCATCCAAGTTTTTCTGCGTAATTGTATCGGCGTACTGGTTTACAAACTTGAAAGGGGGGATGGTGGCATACTCGGTATCTGTTACGGTTTTACCATCAACCGTTTTAGTTACAGGTGTTTTATAACCTAATATAGGAAGAGCGGTTTTCGTGTTTGATTTGCATGCATTAAAAAGCGTTAATATTACAATGCCTATCCAAAGTTTCCTCATTATTTTACGGGTATTTGGGTAATGTATTTAGTTGAGCCTGTAACAGCCACATTGATTTGCGTATCTATTTTACTGATGAGCTTTTTTTGAGCTTCAAAGTAATCCATGATTTCCTGGTGCGATTTACCTTTTGTTTCGGCGTCAAACTTATGCATCCAATCGCTCATGGCATTATCAGCATCATCAACCAGTTTTAAATACACCTGGGCTGTATCCTTATTGATATTAGGAGCATTATGTTTTACCAGGCTATCGAGCAGCATCTTGTTTTTCATCAATTGCTCATCATTGGCCATCACTTTATCATGTACAGCAATTACCTGGTTTAAAAGATCTTTTTCCTGTTTTTTGGTATCGGTACAACCCAGTATCAAAGTCGCTCCGAGGGCTATGAATAGATATTTTTTCATGGTTTTTGATAACGTGATAAAACTTGGCAAATATGCTAAATGTTTAGCTGTTTAATACTCTTAAATAATAACTATAGTCTGTTACAGGTAAAGTTTTTGTACCTGCAAATTTCAATTGCTGCCCAATTTGCGCCCGGGTATGTGTGCCGTGATTAAGTACATGCGTCACGATATCGCTCAGTTGGGTTTCAAAATAGTCGCCGGTAAAGTTATGATAGGAGATTATCTTATCAAGATCTTCCTCATTGGTTTCATTTAAGAACGTTACCCATGCTTCATAACGTTCAGATACCTGTTGTTTGCATTGCTCAATTGTAACATTTTCGGGCCATGCGTTCGGCATGGAAGGAGGGAGGAGCTTGCACCTTTCAAGCCAGGCTTGCTCGGCAGCGAGCAGGTGCCCCATCAGTTTTAGGGTTATACCTGGCACACCACCGGCTTCCATAGCCTGTATCAATTGCTGATTGGCAAAACGATTGTAGGCAAACATTTTTATGAAGTAATTTTTCACGATGCACAAAATTAACGGCTAATGTATCAAAGCAATTTTGTATCTTGGTAAAGATGCTGGTTAACAATTAAATAACATAGTTGTCATATTCAGCAAACATCTGCTTGTTACCTTTATTTTATAGCTAAAACACAAGGTTATGAAATTCATTATAAATATTTCAAGGTTGCTGACTAATTTTCGTCAGTGGATGATGCTTAAAAGTATGCGTTCGTCGTTCATACATTAAGTTATCACTTATAATTTTTCATTTATAAATATAATTGCACTTTTGGGCTTTTGTAGCTCAAATTAATGGAACTTACTGACCGGGAAATATATTTAAGCAAAGATCTTTTTGGCAACGACTTTGAATGGGGCGTTTCGACGGCTGCTTTTCAGATAGAAGGATCGCACGAGGCCGATGGAAAAGGATTGTCTGTCTGGGATACCTTTACCGCCAAAAAAGGAAAGATCCTGAACGGCGACCATGCGCAAACTGCCTGTGATTTTTATAACCTCTATGAGCGCGACATCGACCTTATTAAAGAACTCAATATTCCCAATTTTCGCTTCTCCATATCCTGGACCCGTATTTTGCCCGAAGGTACTGGCAAAATCAACCAGGCCGGCATTGATTATTACAACCAGGTAATTAATTATTGTATTAAACAAGGCGTGGAGCCATGGTTAACTGTTTATCACTGGGATTTGCCTCATGTTCTTGAAGTTAAAGGCGGTTGGACAAATCGCGATGCAATAAGCTG
>NZ_DASVOB010000718.1:0-4916 GCF_036383575.1 Mucilaginibacter sp. | reverse complement strand
TTTCAATATAAAATGTTAACAGTAGAAAAAATTGGCGGTACATCCATGACCGCTTTGGGTGATGTGATCAAAAACATCATCCTGTTTGAACGCAGCGGGGAGCAACTTTATAACCGCATATTTGTAGTATCGGCATTTTCGGGGGTAACCAACCTCCTGCTCGAAAACAAAAAGACAGGTGCACCAGGTGTATATCACAAGCTTGCTAATTACAAGGATTTCCATACACCGCTTAAACAACTTATTACCCGCCTAAAGCAGATCAACAAAACTTACGAGAGCCTTGGTTTGAACATAGCTGAAGCCGATAAGTACATTGAAACAAGGATCAAAGACGCGCAAACCTATCTTGAAAACCTGGCAAATATCCTGGCTTCGGGTTACGTAGGTAAAGAAGGCATTTTGCAGGCCGCCCGCGAGATCCTGGCATCGATAGGTGAAAGTCATTCGGCATTTAACTTTACCAATATCCTGCAAAACATGGGGATCAATGCTACGCTGGTGGACCTGAGCGGATTTCATGATCATCGTGCGTTAACCATTGATCAGCGCATTAAAAAAGACCTTGCCCATATTGATTTTGAAAAAACCATCACCATTGTTACCGGCTATGCTAAGGGTACCGAAGGTATTATGCGCGAGTTTGATCGTGGCTACTCTGAAGTTACTTTCAGCAAAATTGCGGTTGCTGTAAAACCGCAGGAAGCCATCATTCACAAAGAATACCACCTTTGTACGGCCGATCCGCAACTTGTTGGTGTTGAAAACTGTTCCCCGGTAGGTAACACCAATTATGATGTTGCCGATCAGCTGGCTGATGTGGGTATGGAGGCCATCCACCCCAAGGCATCGAAACCGCTGGAAATAAACGACATCGACCTGCGGATCAAGAATACGTTCCAGCCGGAGCACCCGGGAACACTGATCACCCGCGAATATATCTGCGATAAAAAACGCGTTGAGGTGATAACCGGTACCGACAGGGTGATCATGATCGACATTTATGATCCATCTATGGTGGGCAACGTTGGTACCGACTTCCATATCATGCAGCTGTTTTACAAATTTGGCGTTAGTTACAGCTTTAAGGCTACCAGCGCTAACAGCATCTCGATAGTGATATGGGAAAAAGACTACAACAAAAAGCTGATCAGCGAATTGGAGGATAATTACGAAAAGGTTGCTGTTGAAAAAATAGCGATGGTTTGCTTAATAGGTTCCAATATGGATCAGCCGGGCTTACTGGCGAAATCAGCTACCGCACTGGCCCAAAACGGCATCAATATCAAAAGCTGCGGCTTTGCTTTAAGAATGGTAAATATCCAGTTTTTAGTAGCCCGCGAAGATTTTAACGAAGCTATCCGCGCTTTGAATAAAGCGATGTGCTAATTTGAGGTAAAGGTTGAACCCTGATTTCTCTGATCAGGGGATGACCTTGATAGTTCTTGACCAAACTTACGAAGTTTCAAAAACTTCGTAAGTTTTCTTCTTCAACATAATTAATTCTTTCACTCATTCCATTGTAACTTTCCCGTAGCTTATTTCATTAAACCGTAAGTTTTCAGCATATTTAGGTTTTGACATCTTTCCTGTATGCGTAAACTTTTACTCTCAACCAGCCTGTTACTGGCTACTGGTTTTCATGTATTTGCTCAAAGCCCGGGTAAAAAACCTTTAGATCATTCTGTTTTTGACGGATGGCAAAGTGTAGCAGGGCAACGCGTCAGCAACGATGGTAAATGGATAGGCTATGTCATAAAACCCCAGCAGGGCGATGCAGAGCTGATCATAAAAGATTCAAAAAACACTACTTCGGTAAAAATTCCAAGAGCCGATACCATTAAGATGAGCAGCGATTCAAAGTTTGCTGTATGTCTCATCCGGCCGTTTTATAAGGATACCAGGCTGGCCAAAATAAAGAAGAAAAAACAATCGGATTTCCCCAAAGATACTTTGGGTATAATTACATTAGGGTCATCAGCCGTGATTAAAGTTCCGGCTATCCGCTCCTTTAAAATAGCCGAGGATGCACCCGTTATTGCTTACTTGGCTACGGCTGATACACTTAAAAAAACATCGGCAAGCGATACTTCAAAAAAAGCAGTAGCTGCTACCGTTGCCCCGCCCACGCATGATGGTGCTGATCTGTCAGTCAGAAAATTAAAAACCGGCACCGAACGAACTTTTAAATATGTTACCGAATACCAGGTAAGTAAAAACGGCAAATGGATAGCTTTTGCTGTTACAGCGCCAGCCAAACAAAAGGAAACTACATCAGGCCTGTATTTATTTGATTCGGAGAAAAACACCCTTAAGCGCTTAAGCACTGGCAGGGGAAACTACCATAATATCAGCATTGACGATGCCGGTCGGCAGGTAGCGTTCACCGCCGAAAAGAACCCTGAAAAGGCACTGGTAAAATCCTTTAAACTCTATTATTACAACGCAGCGAAAGACAGCGCGGAAGTTATCGCTGCTGCCGGATCTGCCAGTATACCTAACAATTGGGCCGTAAGCGGCGATAGTAAGGTAAGCTTCAGCAAAAGCGGCAACAACCTTTTCTTTGGCACCGCCCCTATCCCGAAACCTGCCGATACTACCTTGGTTGATTTTGAAATAGCCAAACTGGATATCTGGAATTACAAAGATGATTACCTACAGCCGCAGCAGCTCAAAAACCTTCAAACTGAATTAAAACGCAGCTATCCTGCCGTCATAAAACCCGAAGAAACAACCAGCAAAACTGTTCAGTTAGGCAGCAAAGCCATTCCTGAGATATTAATTGCCGAAAATAAAGATGCCCGTTATGTTTTAGGTGTTACGGATACGGGAGCCCGCGTAGCTGCCCAATGGGAAGGCAGCACCAAACAACAAGCTATTTTAATTGATACCAAAAGTGGTAATCACAGGTTAATCAATACATCCATGGGGCGTTATTATATCTCACCGCATGGCAATTACGTGCTTTGGTTTGACGTAAAAGACCAGGCCTGGTATTGCTATACCATTGCAACCGGGCAAAAGATAAACCTGAGCAAATCAACCGGAACAAAAATGGGTGATGAGCTGAACGATGTTCCCGGCTATGCTTCGCCTTACGGTGTAGCAGGTTGGGCAGCGGGCGATAAGGCTGTGTTTATTTATGACCGGTACGATATCTGGCGCTTTGACCCGGCAACCGGCGATACCTTCAATTTCACCCAAGGCATCGGCCGCAAAAACAAGTTCATCATCAGGTATGATCAAACCGATCCGGAGCAAAAGTTCATCCCGCTGAAAGAACCGATGTGGCTTTTAACTCAAAATGAAGAAACCAAGCAATGGGGATATTTCCGGAAGTTTCCTGAAGCCAACAATCAGCCCGAAAAGATTATCATCGCTCCGGTGAGCTATGACAACCTCTTAAAAGCTAAAAACGCAGACGTTTATATTTACACCAAGGCAAACTATAAGCAATCGCCCGACTTATATCTGTCAGCCGATCTGAAAAAAGAGATCAAACTGAGCAGCATCAACCCACAACAAAGTGAATACAACTGGGGCACTGCCGAACTTGTAAGATGGACAACACCTAAAGGCTATCAATCTAAAGGAATCCTCTATAAACCTGAAGATTTTGACCCGACCAAAAAGTATCCGATGGTAGTATATTTTTACGAGAAACTTTCGGACGGGCTTTTTAATTATATAGCGCCTGCACCTACCCCCTCTCGCTTGCCCATCTCATTTTTTGTAAGTAACGGCTATTTAGTTTTTGCGCCTGACATCAGCTATCAAACCGGGCATCCGGGTGCTTCGGCAGTTGAATTTATCAATTCGGGGGTTGAAGCTTTAAAGAAAAATACCTGGGTTGATGCTGCTCACATCGGCATACAAGGCCAAAGCTGGGGCGGCTATCAGGTAGCTTATCTCATTACACAAACGAATATGTACGCAGCCGCATGGGCCGGTGCACCGGTAGCCAACATGACATCGGCTTATGGCGGTATCCGCTGGGAATCGGGATTGAACAGACAGTTCCAGTACGAAAAATCACAAAGCCGGATTGGCGCCACGCTTTGGGAAAAACCAGAGTTATATATCGAAAACTCGCCTTTATTTCAGTTACCTAAAGTAAAAACGCCGGTAATGATCATGAGCAATGATGCAGATGGGGCTGTGCCATGGTACCAGGGCATTGAAATGTTTACTGCCTTACGCAGGTTGGGCAAACCTGTTTGGCTATTGCAATATAACGGAGAAGCCCATAACCTGGTACTGCGTCAAAACAAGAAAGATATTACTATACGTGAGCAACAATTTTTTGATCACTTTTTAAAGGGCGCTCCATTACCTGTTTGGATGGATAAGGGCGTACCTGCTGTTGACAAAGGAAAAGACTGGGGATTAGAGTTAGAAAAGTAATTACATCTCTCCTACACGTCATTGCGAGGCACGAAGCAATCGCGAACTATATATGGCAGACATGCTTACGTGCGATTGCTTCGTACCTCGCAATCACGTGTTTTTGACAAGCTTCCGATTAAACGCATTAATACGGATCAACATCGGGCTGTACTATACTCCCCGTGCTAAGCTTGGTTGTGTAATACTGGGTGATCACATCTTTTAAAGCAGACTTTGCTTTTACTATGGAGATGCCGTCTTTCTCAAACTTGAGCATGATGCTTTTGATATAGTAATTACGGATCCTACTGATGAGCGGCTGCTCGGGCCCTATCACCCGTTCACCAAAATGCTCCCTGAGACGCGCGCCAAGATATTCGGCCTGGTTATAGAGTACATCGGGATTTTTATGTTTGATATCAAGGTTGATAATGCGATAGAAGGGCGGGTATTTGAAACTTTTCCGTTCTTCCATCTCGGTAAAATAAAGATCGGCATAGTTATTATCAATCACCTGTTTTAACACCCGG
>NZ_DASVOB010000717.1:0-2934 GCF_036383575.1 Mucilaginibacter sp. | reverse complement strand
TCCAGCCGAGTGGTAACTATTTAACGGCCTCTGGCCGTCGGGTTTACGTAGGCCGGAGGCCTTGGGATAATTGCCACTCGGCTGGAGCCGAGCGGCGGCGGAAACGGTAAGACTGATTTATAAAGTATTTAAACCAACCCCTCAAAATCTATCACCTCACCATCAAACATTTCCAACTCCTGCAAATTATGGCTTACAATAATGGTTGTGATATCCAATTGTTTGATCAAAGATTTAAGTTCAGCTATCAACAATGTTTTCATCTTACTGTCCAGGGCCGAAAATGGCTCATCCATCAACAGCAGCTTGGGTTTAATGGCCAGCGCCCTTAATATCGCCAGCCGTTGTTGCTGCCCCCCGGACAGATGATCGGGTTTATGATTGGTAAACTTATCCAGCTGGCCCAGTTGCAGCAGTCGCTTTATCCAGCCGGCATCATTTGTGGCATATTCCAGGTGTTGCTGTACCGTCATGTTCGGGAACAGTGCATAGTTTTGAAACACGAAACCTGCATTCCTTTTTTGGGGAGATACATTGATTTTCGACCCTGAATCAAACCAGGTAACGTCATTGACTATGATTTTCCCGTTTTCTGGCGATGACAGCCCGGCGATCATTTTCAGCAGCGTGGTTTTCCCTGATCCCGAAGGCCCTAAAATTTTGGTAATGCTTCCTTTATTAAACTGCTTCTTGATCGGGAGCAATTGCCCGCCATTGTAGGCCTTTAATTTTATTTCAATATCGATGCTGATCATGCTAAGGGCCCTTTCGCCTGGTATTTATTAAACACAAAAACAGCTATCACCAAAACAAACGTTATAGAAAATAAGATCAGCGAATAATTATTGGCCGATGTATAATCCATTTTCTCTACCGAATCATATACCGCAATAGACGCTACCCTTGTAATGCCGGGGATGTTCCCCCCTATCATCAGCACCACACCAAACTCGCCCAGCGTATGGGCAAAGGTTAAAACGGCAGCAGTTAATAACGACGGTTTAATATTGGGCAGTAATACATTCCTGAAAGTTTGCCATTCGGTTTTACCCAGGGTGTACGATGCCTCGGCTAAGGAACCCGGCAATTGCTGCAAAGCCGATTTTACAGGCCCAACCATAAATGGCATGCTATAAATTACCGAAGCCAGGATCAGCCCCGGAAAAGAAAAAACCAGCTGTACATCAAAAGAATCATGCAACCATTTCCCCAAGCCATGCTGCGGACTAAAAGCCAGCAGCAAATAAAAGCCCAGCACGGATGGCGGTAACACCAGAGGCATGGTAATAATTGCTTCAATAATGATTTTGATAAATGACCTTCCTCTTGAAAGCCACCAAGCAAATGGCAGCCCAACAAGCAGCAGCAACAGGGTGGTGATCCCCGCTAACTTTAATGTGAGCCATATGGGCGAAAGGTCCATTGGTTAAAAATACAAATTATTGAACCCGGTAGCCGTATGTCTTAAAAATACTTTTAGCAGCAGGGCTTAAAATGTAGCGATAAAATTTTTCGGCCGAAGGGTTATCTGCGCCGTGTTTGAGGATCACGATACCCTGTAATATCGGATCGTATGTTTTAGGGTCGACGACTTTATAATACAAGAGTGTTTTATTCCCTAACTCTTTAACCAGCGATTGGGTAGTGAACCCAACATCGGCTACACCGGTAGTTATATAAGTATTCACCTGCGATATACTTTCACCATAAACTGTTTTCTGTTTAGCGTCGTCCAAAATTCCTTTATCCTGCAACGATTGTTCCGCGGCTTTGCCATAAGGTGCGATGGACGGGTTAGCTATGGCAATTTTTTTTACCCTTGCCGAAAGCAGCAGGCGTTCCCAATTTTCAAAACCGATGTTTTGCGTGCTGCAAATGATCAGGCTGCCGGAAGCATACACTACCGGCTTTTCTTTAGCGAATCCATTTTTAAACAGGGTTTCGGGAAAGCTCATGTCGGCCGATAAAAAAACATCAAACGGAGCACCATTACTGATCTGGGCTACCAATTTGCCCGACGATCCTATAACTACATCAATGGTGATACCTGTTTTCTGCTTAAAATCTTTTTGTAAAACCTCCATTACCGGCTGCAGGTTAGCGGCCGCCGCAACCCGTAGGTTTTGTGCATTTGCCGTTAAACCTACCGTAAACAGCAGGGCAAATAAAAAAAATATAATTTTTTTTGGCTTGGTATTGTATTGTTCGCTTTGCATAGGTTTTATAGTTTTTTGCCTTGCCGGCAATCGTTTCGTTTGGTATTGAAGCGTATCATAATTTTCTAAAAACGGCCTTTTGATACCATAACACCACAAATATACGCTTGTTATAGCCATTAGCGGTTCATATATTAGTAATGTTAAGCTATCAAATAAACCAATTTTTAACAAAAAAGCTGTTAAACTTCATGCAATCCGGCTTTAAATATGTCCCCTGATGAAAAATAATTTTACACGCGTTCTGTTAGCCTCATTTATTACTATCGGTGTTTTTAGCGGGGAAGCCTGCGGAAAAAAATCAACCGCGACACCAACGCCAACTCCCCCCGTTGTTACCCCTCCGGTAGTAACGCCAACCAAAAGCGATGTTGCCATGTGGCTCACCACTGCCGACCAGGTTACCTCCTTCGCCAAACAAAATGTGTCGATAAATTTCGGTACAACAGCGGGCAGCGGTTCAACTATAAATATCAATGCGGTCACTACCTACCAAACTATTGATGGCTTTGGCTATTGCCTTACCGGCGGCAGTGCTATGGTGCTCAATAAACTAACTGCCCAAAAGCAGGACGAAGTATTGAAAGATCTTTTCATGACCGATGATACCCATATCGGTGTAAGTTATCTCCGTATCAGCATTGGTGCCTCTGACATGAGCGCTACCGATTATACTTATGACGAAGTTACACCAGGTCTTACAGATATTGATTTGAAA
>NZ_DASVOB010000716.1:0-3815 GCF_036383575.1 Mucilaginibacter sp. | reverse complement strand
ATCTTCCGAACGCCTATGGTGACAACACCAACAACGGCGCTTGCACAGCACTGCTACCACAAGGCAACAGCCTTGCAATAACGGAGGAAATCATCGTTAAAATTTGCTTGCCCGCAAAGCAGTAACCTTTGAGCCATCGGGGCCGGTGCTTTCAAAAACTATTTTATTTTCGGTTAGTTCCGAAACGTAAAAAACAAAATCGCGCGTTTTACCATCAGGTAGTTTCTCGGTGATATTCATGTTGCTGCCATTAAGCGTAAAGCTGCCGTGCGAAAGGAACTTGCCACCCCAAACTATCAGGAACTTCATTTCGGGCGTAAACTGAATGTAAGGCACGTTTGCATCTAACTCAGCTTGTTTTACAGTATCCGGCGGACTGGCATTCGGGTGCTCAATTTTTACATACTTCCATTTACCGGTAAGCGTTGTAACCGAAACTGTGGGTTTGCATGATGTTATAAAAAGTGTCACAACAGCAAGCAATAAAAAGCCTTGTTTTATCATAACATAAAATGTTTGGATAAAACTATACAATTGCTTTTGAAATTGAAAGCGCAAACGGAGGTGGGCTTACTGTGAGCTTAGTCTTTAGTCTAAAGTTCAAAGTATAGAGAGGCGAAAAACAGACTTAAGACTTAGTACTATTGACTTTACACGATTACTTCTTCAAACCTTTTTTAATACGCTCTTCTGCCTGCTTCACTTCGTCCTTTTCACTTAGCGGGCCTTCGGTTTTGAGCTCTTTGGCTTTTTGCCCCTCCGCTTTTGTTGTACCTGCTTTGGTGCCTTCTTTTTTGGTGTCTTTAGGAATGCTCATAGCGGTAATGTTAAGTTTTCATTAAACAATATGATACCAGTTTAACTATGGGGATTGTTAAATGTTTTTTGAAAAATCATTATAAAATTTACTTTCTGTGTATCAATTAATTACATGGGTTTGACGTTGCCTGTAAAATATTTTAAAGATTTTTCGTAACAAAGCATAACTGCAACTGTCTTAATGACACTATATAGCCAAGGTACTCTTCCAGGTAAGCTATAAGTATTGTGAGGGCCCGCACCTTAAGGGTTCCGTTAATAAAAAAATCAAAAACAATCTTTAAAAAAATGGACAATCTAATTGTTAGTCTGTGGTGGGTTATACCCGTCATAGTGTTATTGCTGATGTACAAATTTGTTTTGCGCGTGTTTTTCGGTATGGTTATCGTGCCCGACAACCGTATCGGTTTGGTGATCAAAAAGTTCACCCTGTCGGGCAATACCCGTTTGCCCGATGGTCGTATTATAGCCACTAATGGCGAAGCCGGTATGCAGGCCAAAGCGCTTGCTCCTGGTTTGTACTGGCGTATGTGGCCCTGGCAGTATACCATTAATATGGAGCCATTTACCATTATTGAGCAGGGTAAGCTTGGGCTGATCAAAGCTAAAGACGGTGCGTCGTTTGATACCGGCCGTGTATTGGGAAAACCGGTTGAGTGCGATAAATTTCAGGATGCCATTGCGTTTTTGGATAACAAGGGCCAAAAAGGCCCGCAGGCCGCTTTTCTTACGCCGGGTAGCTATCGTATCAATACGTTTTTGTTTGAGATAGAGATGGTGCCTATTACCCAGATCCAGGAAAATAAGGTAGGTATTGTTACCACCCTGGATGGTGAGCCGCTGGATAAGGGCGAAATTGCCGGCGAATCGGTAGCCGGTCACAAGAACTATCAGGATCCCATTGCGTTTATTAACGCCGGCGGCCGCAAGGGTTTGCAGGAGGATGTGATACTGGCCGGTACTTATTACTTAAACCCATGGTTTGTAATTGTTGAACAGGTTGACATGACCTATATCCCAATCGGTTATGTGGGCGTTGTAAACTCCTTTGTAGGCCCGGAAGGTTTGGATACCAGTGGCGATAACTTTAAGCACGGTAATATTGTTAAACGTAACCAAAAAGGTGTTTGGGAAGAGCCCTTGGATCCGGGCAAGCACCCGGTTAACATTTATACCCATGCGGTTGAGATTGTCCCTACCACCAACATCGTGCTTAACTGGGCCGATAGCCGTACCGAGGCGCATGAATTGGATAAAAACCTGTGTACCATTACGGTAAGGTCAAGTGATGGTTTTACATTCAATTTGGATGTATCACAGATCATTCACGTGCCGCGTAATGAAGCACCAAAGGTGATTGCCCGTTTTGGTAAAATGAAAAACCTGGTATCGCAGGTATTGGAACCTACTATTGCCAACTACTTCCGTAACTCGGCCCAAAAAAGTGATGTGATCGGATTTTTGGCCAATCGTATCCAAAGGCAAACAGATGCTCGCGAGCATATTGGCGCGGTATTAACAACCTACAACGTAATTGGCGTGGATACCCTGATAGGTGATATCGTGCCTCCGGCTGCGCTGATGAAAACCCTTACTGACCGTAAACTGGCCGAAGAGGAAAAGGTTACTTACGAAATTCAGCGCCATGCGCAAATTGAACGTAAGGAATTTGAAAGTGCCCGCGCCGGTGCCGATATGCAGCCGGAAGTAGTGAAATCAACCCGCCAGGTTGAGATCAACACCCAGATGGCTGCTTCAAGGGTTGCCGCATCAAAAGGTGAGGCCGAAGCTAAAACTATCAACGCCAAAGCCGATGCCGAGGTAAGGATCACCATAGCAAAAGCCGATGCTGAAGCCAAAACCGTGAACGCAAAAGCCGATGCTAACGCTACAGAGGTGAATGGTTTGGCCGAAGGCGCCAAGATCAAAGCGATAGGTTTATCAGAAGCCGAGGTAACCAAACAAAAAACCGAAGCGATGGGTACCGAACAATACGCCATAGTACGTGTGGCCGAAGCTTTGGCTGCCGCCGGTATCAGGTTAGTACCTGAGATATTGGTGAGCGGTAAAGATGGCAGCGGCAGCGGTATGATTGATGCCCTGATTGGTACCGAAATGCTTAAAAAACTGCAGATCGAAAACCAGGGCAAAGGCGGCGCCACCACTAAAGGCGAATAATTGAAATATCCTGATGCATAAAATTTGTAAACAGGTTATGAAATCCTGATAGATTATGCATCATGGTTAAGGTTTGTGATTAGAGATTTTTGAGGGAGAGTACATATGATTTCAAAATCCTAAACCTTTTTATTGAAGAAATCTGCGGTTGGAGGTGAGTTTAGTTACTGCCTCCGGCCAAAGAAAAATGAGTTCTTTATACCTAAACCTTTTTTTAACGTGATCAGGGGGTGGAGATTAGAAATGGGTTGCTGTGATAGTATCCAGCTTTATGATTCAACCGCACTGATATAATTGACGAGGCTTTTAACCTAAACCGATCAATGAACAAAGGCATTCCGCGAGGGGATGCCTTTTGTGTTTTATAAAGAGCTGTTTAAAAAAAACGTCATTGCGAGTATCCACCAGGGAGCCTTGGAAAAAACCGTAATGACGTAGAAAAAATATATTTTAGGGATGTTGTGCGGGGGCGCGTTGGGGATTGCAGTGGAAGCCCACAGCGCGTGTAGGGATTGAGGGTAGGGAAGGCGAGGACTTGTAACGGAAAGCCCGGGCCGCAGGCAACGCCCATGTTATAAAATCGGCCCAAAATATACACTTAATAATCAATAACTTACAATTACGTCATTATAAGGAACGAAGCAATCCCCTACAAGTAGAGCGGCTCTGTATAGTTAGGGATTGCTTCGTACCTTATAATGACGTGCATGTAAAGCATTCATAATCAAGCTGCATTTTGAAGTGTAAGGCCGAGTTTTTGCGCTTCTTTTTGCAGACGAGCGATCTTTCTTGCCTTTTGGATTTCAGGATCCTGCTGA
>NZ_DASVOB010000715.1:0-4686 GCF_036383575.1 Mucilaginibacter sp. | reverse complement strand
TAATACAATGGAGGCGCCCGGTAGCGAAACAGGATGGGGAAACCCGGCGATTAGCCAGCAACTCATTGATTTGGTGAAAAACAGCGGAATGAATGCAGTCCGGATTCCTGTACAGTATGACATGTCACATATTATTGACCGGTCAAAGGCGAAAATAGATCCGGCCTGGCTCAACCGGCTTAAGGAAGTGGTTCAATACTGTATCAATGATAATGTGTATGCAATGGTCGATATCCATTGGGACGGCGGTTGGCTCGATTGTACAGCCACAGGTGCAAAACAGGACTCCATAAATGCCAAGCAAAAAGCTTATTGGGAACAGATCGCTACGACCTTAAGGGATTTCGACGAACATTTACTGTTTGCAAGTGCCAATGAACCCAACGCAACGGATATACCTACAGCAAATGTGTTAATGCGCTATCATCAAACGTTCATCAACGCTGTGCGTAGTACCGGCGGCCGAAACACTTATCGTACCCTCGTAATTCAATCCCCTTCAACGTCAATTGATTTGGCAAACCAATACCTGAAAGCAAGTAATGTGTATAAGGTAGTGCAGTTACCGGTAGATCCGACACCTAACAAAATGATTCTTGAGTTTCATTACTACACTCCTTCTAATTTCTGCATTCTTAGTGCCGATGCAAGTTGGGGAAAAGAAAATTATTTTTGGGGGGCCAGCCTCCACACTAAAAATCCGCTTTTCCTGGACAGAAATTCAGCGGCTTCTACAGAAGAACATTATGTGGACTCCATATTCCATACTGCAAAAGTAAACTTTGTAGATCACGGTATACCTGTAATTATGGGTGAATTCGGGACAGAGTATCATGCGGACAAGTTGAAAGGCTTTCCGGTCGATTCGTTATTGTCTGTAAATTCGCAAATGCACTATTATCGATATGTTACACAGCAGGCGAAAACTAACGGCGTACTGCCTTTCCTGTGGGCGAGTGACGTTTTTAACCGTCAAACTAATAAAATCGGCAACCAGCGTACACTGGATTCGTTGAAAAGAGGCGGAGGTTTCTGATGCATATGCACATTTACCGTAAAAAACTCGATTCCCACACCTGCTATCTGCACCAGCCTGCAGGTGACACATAAATAGAGAGAGTTAGTTGATTATAAGTAAATGCCTGGGGCCTTAACAGGAGGTCCCGGCATTTTTAAAACAACCACTTCTAATTTCCCTTTATCTACAATAGACTTGGATAAAGGAACCGGGCCTGGTTGAGTTATTTAAAGTAACTATTGATGATATCAATATCAGATAGTTAAAATTAAACAAGCAAGAGTTAGTTGATTATAAGTAAATGTCTGGGACCTTAACAGGAGGTCCCGGCATTTTTTTTCGCGACTAACAGATCTGATTTACGGCATCTCCGGCCGGTTCAATTATTTTTCTCATCTTGAACAACGTTTGTTAAATTAACAAACCTTCTTTTAATTTACAGATGTGATCCGGTTTGATTTTTATAAAAATAAATATGGCAAGGAATTGCTTATTGATTGCTTTAATGTGGCCGAAATAACTCATCGAAGTTTATCGTTGCAAGAACTTCACGTAACCTCATTTTATGAGATGTTTTTCTTTAAGGAAGTAGCCGGGCACATTTTACTGGAAGATACCAAGCTGGAACTTGACGGACCGGTAGCTTTACTATTACCCCCCGCCCAACCGCGGCAATGGCACTTGCAAGGTTCCCCCGAAGGCATGGTTGTGATATTTGAGGGAGAGTTTATGGAAGCTTTTCTTAAAGATAATTATTTCCTGAACAGGCTTTATTATTTCGGCAACTCCGATGCTGCTGCCACGTTACCATTAAACAAAGAGGAAACAGACATATTGATTGAGCTATCGAAAAACATCAAACATGAAATTGATCTACTTGCCTCCGACAGCTATCACTTATTGAGGGCATATCTTTATCAATTGCTTATCGTGGTTAACAGAAGCTTTACAGTTCACTATCAATTGAAGGGTAATCTTTACCGAAACAGTGAAATTCTAAAATTCAGGGAATTTTTGAGGCAGAATATACGAATGAAGCAAACAGTTAAACAATATGCGGATTTGCTTGGTATTAACCGAAACCGCCTTAATCATTTATGCCAGGAAACCTTTGGAAAAAATGCACTGTCAATAATCCATGATGAACTGCTGAAATCCTGCAAAGGCGATTTATTAACTACTGGCAAAACCATTTCGGAAATTAGTTATGAACATAACTTTTCCGCGCCATCTAACTTTGTTCGCTTTTTTAAATCATTAACGAAACAATCCCCAGCCAGTTATCGCCAGGAATATGCAAATTGATAACAACTAAAGCATACTGATAGTATTGCCGGTTTTCACAGCGGTAGTTTTGCATCGTAATATTTAACTAAATAAAACGATGACAAATCAACTTCCAAAAGCAACCAGTTACATAGTAAAGGACAATGGAAATGTAAGGGTTCACACGCTGGTATCCCCGGCACCAATGTTTGCCAATGCGACACATATTATCGAACTGCCTGAAGAATTAATTCTGGTGGATGGACAATTTTTCGCTCAATATGGCCAGGAGTTTCGTGCGCTGGCCGACAGCCATCAAAAGCCTATAACCCGTTTTTATATAACGCATGATCATCCCGATCACTACCTGGGTATGGGTGACGCTTTTGCGGACGTAAAAGTTTATGCACTTCCGGAAATTATTGAATCACTATTGAAACACGGTCCAAAGCAATTGCAGGAAAAACAACAACAGATGAGCGGTCTTATCGCCAGCAAGCTTGCACTTCCGACAGAAACGGTAGAGCCTGGCGAAGAAATGATTGGCGGGATCAAGTTTATCTTTGAACGGGTTTTGAATACCGAATCACCCAGCGCATTGGTTATCAAACTTCCTGAATTAGGTATTGTAATTGCCCAGGACGTGCTTTATCATAATGCTCATGCGTTTGTTACGGGGCCTGTTGATGGCTGGAAAACCGTTTTGACGCAACTTAGAGCAGACGAAGGGTATGATATCATCCTGCCCGGCCATGGAAAACCTGCTGATAAATCTGCCATTGACAACGCATTGATATACCTCGATAAGAGCAGCGAGATATTATCCAAAACAAATAATGCGGAAGAATACAAGCAGGCGCTGTTAGCGGCCTACCCTTCTTACGCCGCGGCAAAGCTGATAGATATTTATAGCCCGATCCTATTTGGCAGCCAAAAACATTGATTAAATACTATCGTGTGCACGTTATTAATAGCACTTTAAAAGACCTTCGCTGAATGCGAGGGCCTTTTAAAGTATATCGTATCACGGACAGAATTACAACCCTTCACAAGCGCTATTGTCCAATTGCTTTAATAGCTAAAGTCGCTTCAGAAAGATCTGCTGAACTAACTGTAAGTTTAATATCACCGGCGTTATGATTGCTCCTGATAACTACCATCGCCTGCCCGTGCCATGCTTTGCGTGAGCTGCCTGTATACGCGTCAAAATCTTTTATATCGGCATTGTCAACTCCTGCTATTGTACCCTGCCCTTCAATCTTAAAATGCAAACGATTTGCCGCATTCGGTTCAATTACGCCGTTTTCATCCGTTATTTCAATTCTTACGTACGATAGATCCTGCCCATTAGCCAATATTTGTTTGCGATCTGCAATTAGTTTGATCTTTGCAGCATGACTGGAAGTTTGCAGAATAGCTGATGCTGTTTCCTTATCATTTTCGACAGCGACCGCCTTAAGGTTTCCGGAAGTATAAGGCACTGAAAAAGTAGCTTTATATTCCTGTGCTTCTGTCGTTGGCTTTTCACCGAGAAGTTTATCATTGAGGTACAGCCTTACTTTCGGATACTTTGAATATACCTCTACATCAATATTTTTCCCTTCAAAACCCGGCCAGGTCCAGCTTTCCCAGGTAGGCCATACCGACCACCAGGTTTCTTTGATTTCCAATGGCTCCGGTTTGGGTTCGCGGACAGCCATATATAACTTCTCTTTATTATTGTACAGCAGGTTCCTGTAATGTGATATGGGCTTTCTCCATCCAGTTAAATCTATATCACCGCAATAAGCACCGTGCCAGGGGAAAAAATCATTTTCCCAATGTTCTCCCGGCACATCGCCCGAATAATACCAGCGACCTATTCCCGACTCACCTAAATAATCTATCGCTGTCCATACAAAATCACCGATGATATAATTATTGTTTTGTACCAGCTTCCAGTTGGCGAAAGCATCGCGCGGATATGATTCTGTCTGAAAAATAACGCGGGCAGGAACCCTTTTATGATCTGCAGGGGCGCCTTGCAGCTGATAATTATAACCGCAAACATCATGAACCGCCATAAGGGAATCCAGTGATTCCCAGTCATTGCCCCACTTTACAATTGCCGATGTTACAGGTCTTGTGCTGTCAATGCTTTTAACAGTGCCGGCAAGCATTTTGGCGGTCGCAACGGCTTCTGGTTTATTCCTCTCAACCACTTCATTACCGATACTCCACATGAAAATCGATGGATGGTTCCTGTCTCGCAGCACCATTGTTTCGAGATCAAGTTTCGACCATTTATCAAAATATACCGAATAATCGTGCTTGTTTTTACCGATTCTACAACCATCAAAAGCCTCGTCAATAACCAATAAACCCAGCCTGTAACAAGCATCTAAAAAGGCTTCGGAAGGGGG
>NZ_DASVOB010000714.1:0-13376 GCF_036383575.1 Mucilaginibacter sp. | reverse complement strand
AGGATGCAGAAGTACAAAAGGCAAGAAAGCTTGCTCGTCTGCAAAAAGAAGCTCAAAAACTCGGTCTTACTCTCCAAAATGCAGCTTGATTATGAATGATTTACATGCACGTCATTATAAGGTACGAAGCAATCCCAAACTTTACAGGGCTACCTGAATAGCCACTCTGTATTTAGGGGATTGCTTCGTGCCTCGCAATGACGGGTTTGATAACCAGTTCCTAAAACAACTCAACCAACCGCTCCAAAGCCATACCTCTTGATCCTTTAATGAGAATAGTGGAATTGCTTATAGGATATGCTTTTAAAGCAGCAATAGCGTCCTCCGCAGTTTCATAAAAAGTTGCCGGGTCCTGGCTTCCGGCTTCAGACTGTTGACTTAAAAAATCCTTCCCGATAAAGATCCGTTCATCAACCGGGGTATCCATGGCTTTTTTAATAACCGCAGCGTGCTCCACAGCAGCTTCGGGGCCCATTTCAAACATATCGCCCAAAATGAGCACTTTCCTTTTTGCCTCAATTTTGCCCACGTTTTCAATAGCTACAAACATGCTGCTTGGGTTGGCATTATAGTAATCGCAAATAAGTGTGTTGGTAGTTGTTTGTACAATTTGCGAGCGGTTGTTTTTAGGCTGATAACCTTCAATCCCTGCATTTATTTCGTTAGCTGATAGGCCGAGATAGGTGCCAATACAAATAGCCACCAAAATATTAGGCAGGTTGTAAGTGCCTGTTAATTGAGTTTTAACTTTATAACTATCGCCGGTTTTATTGTTGGTCCACTCTAAAGTAAGTAAAGGCGAGTTTTCCAACAGTTCACCGCTGATGAGGTTATCAATAGCATCGGTACCATAATATTCCACCTGTGTTAAATGGCGGGCAGCAGCCATCTCCATTAAAACAGTATCATCACTGTTTATGAAAACCACACCGCCTCCTTTGCTTGCTCCCCCTTTAGGGGGCTGGGGGGCAAAGTAATCATACAACTCCCCTTTTCCCTTTTTCACCCCTTCAACTCCGCCAAAACCTTCTAAATGTGCCTTACCTACATTGGTAATTAAACCATGCGATGGCTGAGCGATACTGCAAAGCAGCTCAATTTCTTTTTGATGATTAGCCCCCATTTCAATAACCGCAACCTCATGGCTGGCATCAATAGTTAATATGGTAAGCGGCACGCCAATGTGGTTATTTAAGTTGCCTTGTGTTGCCTGGGTTTTAAAATGTTGCGATAATACGGCGTTGATCAACTCTTTGGTAGTGGTTTTGCCGTTGGTGCCGGTAAGACCAATAATGGGGATACCAAGCTGGCGGCGATGATGGCGTGCCAGGTCCTGCAATGTGGTTAGTACATCCTCAACCAATAAATACTGTTCGCCCAGTTGATATTCGGGATTATCAATCACCACGTAAGCTGCACCGGCCTCAACTGCTTTTTGAGCAAAGGTATTGGCATTAAACTTATCGCCCCTGAGTGCAAAGAACAGGCTGCCGGGTGCTATCTTCCGGGTATCGGTGCTAATTACAGGGTGTTTGGTGTATATATCGTAGAGTTGGGTTGTGGTAGTCATGTGTATTTATAATGGCAAACGTAAATCAAAAGTACAATTATCTTGCGCTCGTTTATAACGAGTGCTTAACGTGGTTTAGCGATTGTATCGCCAGGGCTTGCGTTTAAAACGCAAACCCATATTGAGCGCTCGTTACAAACGAGCGCAAGGTTAAAGCCTATGTCATTGCGAGCGTAGCGTGGCAATCCCGTAGCCAATGCATCTCTGCTCTGTATAGTATGCGATTGCTTCGTCGTTCCTCCTCGCAATGACATATTTTTGTCTTGGTGGCTGCAAACGAGCGCAAGGTTAAGTTAACCTTAACAAAAATTATTCCTACCTCTTCATCCAGTCTATCACAGCCCTGATCTCGCCATAGCTATAGTCATCACCTAAAATCTCTTTTAATGGTGACAGCTTTTCTGCTCCGTAACTTTCAACAGCATCGGAAATAGCAGCTATCTTTTGCTGCGATACTATTTCGGTTATATCCAGATCGCCGTTTTGTACATAATAGCTCAGGTGTGTTTCTATGGTTGATGTAGTGAAACCACGTTCGGCAGCTATTTCGGCAATGGTTTTTCCGGAACGATACAGATTAAACGTTTCGGCTTTAGTATCACTGCTTCGCGAAGAAGATTTGACTTGTCCTGGTGATTTCGCTTTCCGCTCACGCTTAGGCGACTTCTGCTTTATTTTCGAGCCGAGGCCTTTTTCGGTGCAATAAATCTTAACAGGTTCAAGCAGCTCGCGACCGTAACGGGCAAGTTTAATGTCACCAAAACCAGAGATCATTCGCAATTCATCAAGGCTTTGTGGTAAGTAGGTTGCCATTTCCTGTAAAGTAGCATCCGATACGATGACGTAAGCCGGCACGTTTTCGCCTTCCGCAATGCCTTTCCTAACCTCTCTCAGGCGGTTAAACAATGAAATTTCGTATGGTAAGGTTTCTTCGTGATGTACTTCTTCTACCTTTTCTATCTCAATAAATTCAACCTTTTGGCCGCCTTTTAATACATCGGTGCTTTGTGCGGTAAGTTTTAAAACCGGATATTCATCACCCGCGGTTTGCAGGTAGCCCATGGTTATCAGCTCGCGAATGTGATGCTGCCAGTCGGCCTTACTGATATCGGCACCAATACCGTAGGTTTTTAACTGTTTATGTTCCTCGCGGATCTTGTCGCTTTTTGATCCCCGTAAAAAATCTATCACATAATTAGCCCCGAAACGCTCATTTAGCCGGGCAACTGCCGAGAGTGCTTTTTGCGCGATCAGCGTGCCATCAAAGCGTTTGTATTCGGTAAGGCAAACATCGCATGAACCACATTTGGCCGGAAACTCTTCGTCGAAATATCTCATCAGGTATTGCCTGCGGCAGGAGAGCAGCTGGCAATATTTTACCATATCATTAAGCTTATTAAGCATAATACGGCTTTGCTGCTCGTTCCCTTCTACTTTGGCAAATGCCTGTAGTTTCATAGCATCGCCGGGTGAGTAAAGTAATAATGCCTCGGATGGTAAGCCATCGCGCCCTGCCCTGCCTGTTTCCTGGTAATAGCCTTCGATGTTTTTAGGCAGATCGACGTGTACCACATAGCGCACGTTTGATTTATTGATACCCATGCCAAAAGCTATAGTTGCTACAATGATTTTCAAGTCATCGCGCAAAAAGGCTTCCTGGTTCCGGGCTTTTATTTCGTTGCTTAAACCAGCATGATAAGCCTCGGCAGCAAAACCTTCATCTTTTAAATCCTCGGCCAAAGCTTCTGTAGATTTGCGGGAAAGACAATATATAATACCTGACTCATCCCTATGTTCATTTAAAAAGGCGATGAGTTGTTTAAAGCTGTTCTTTTTTGGCGATACCCGGTAAGTAATATTTGCCCTGTTAAATGAGGATACAAATATCGCCGGGGATTTAAGGTTAAGCTTTTCAAGAATATCTTTCTGTGTAAGCTTATCGGCCGTGGCTGTAAGCGCGATAACCGGTACCGACGGAAACTCCTCCTTAAGGCCCGCAAGCATTAAATACTCGGGCCTGAAATCATGCCCCCATGATGAGATGCAGTGTGCTTCGTCGATAGCTATCTGCGCAATTTTCAGGGTTTTTAAAAAGGGGATGAGCTTGTTATCTTTATTTTCCTTGCTTTCGGCGCTGAACAAACGTTCGGGGGCAAGGTAAAGCAGTTTGATCTCATTATTCTTCAGCCGGTTTACCAATATCCTTGTTTCTTCGGGATTTAGGGATGAATTGAGGAAAGCCGCCGGGATACCGTTAACGTTCAGGCTGTCTACCTGATCCTTCATCAGCGCTATAAGCGGTGATATTACAATGGTTAGGCCATCTAACAAAACCGCAGGCAACTGGTAACATAACGATTTGCCGCCGCCTGTAGGCATCAGCGCCATCACATCTTGTCCTTTGAGTATATTTTGAATAATAGCTTCCTGCTCATGCCTGAAGGCACTATAGCCAAAATATTTTTGCAGGGCCTGGATAGGTGTCATGTTTGTAGATTTCAGATGCTCGATATGCAAATGTGCACATTCAAAAATAATTATGCATATTAGCTTATCTCTTTTCTCCTACACATTTTATTATTTATTTATGATAAAAAGACATTTACTTCTCCTTGTATTTATCAGTTTTTTTTGCCCGGCTTTTGCGCAAAAAATTCAATCGCCGCAGGAGTTCCTGGGGTATAAATTGGGTGAGCATTTTACGCCGCATTATCGTATTGTTGAATATTTTAAATATGTAGCATCCGCCTCAAAAAATGTAAAGCTGCAGCAGTTTGGTACTACTAATGAAGGCAGACCATTGCTGGCGATGTTTATCGCATCCGACGAGAATATTGGCAGGCTGGAAGAGATCCGTCATAATAATCTTAAACTGGCAGGGATTGAAAGTGGCGGAGGCAGTACAGCCATGCCGGTTGTTACCTGGCTAAGTTATAACGTGCATGGCAATGAGCCGGCATCGAGCGAAGCCGCCATGTGGACTCTGTTTGACATGGTTGATCCCGAAAATGCCGCTACCAAAGCCTGGCTTAAAAATATGGTTGTTGTTATCGACCCATGTTTAAACCCCGATGGACGCGACCGTTATGTTAACTTTTATAACTCGGTTGTAGGCGCTGAGCCCGATGCCAGTCCAACATCTCGTGAGCATGCCGAACCATGGCCGGGCGGCAGGGTAAATCATTTTTACTTTGACCTTAACCGCGACTGGGCCTGGCAACAGCAAAAAGAAACCCAGGCACGTGTGGGCCTATATAATCAATGGCTGCCGCAGGTGCATGTTGATTACCATGAACAGGGTTATAACGCCCCTTACTACTTTGCCCCTGCCGCCGAACCTTACCATAAGGATATTACCCAATGGCAGCGCCAGTTCCAGATCACCATTGGTAAAAACAACGCCAAATATTTTGACCAGAACGGCTGGATGTATTTCACCAAATATGAGTTCGACCTGTTGTACCCTTCGTACGGCGATACTTATCCTTTATATAATGGCTCCATCGGCATGACCTATGAGCAGGGCGGCATCAGTGCCGGTTTGGCTGTAGTTACCCGCAGCGGCGATACCCTTACTTTGGTACAACGTGTGGCGCACCACCATTCAACAAGTTTAAGTACGCTGGAGATCGCTTCGCTAAATACCCAAAAGCTTTTGGACGAGTACAAAAAGTTTTTTGATAACAGCCGTGCCAATCCTCCGGGCGACTATAAGACTTACGTTATTAAAAATGATAACAACAATAAAATTAACGCATTGGCAAAAATGCTGGGGCGTAACGGCATTCAGTACGGTTTTGGTTTAGCCAATAAGGCGGTTACAGGCTTTAATTATGTTACCCAAAAAACAGAGCAGTATAATGTTGGTGCTAATGACCTGGTAATTAATGCCTATCAGCCCAAAGCTGTATTGCTGCATGTGCTGCTGGAGCCCAAGACTTTTATACCCGATTCCAATACTTATGATATTACGGCATGGTCGCTTCCATATGCATATGGTTTAAAGGCGTATGGTTTAAAGGAATCGTTTAAGCCTGCCAGCACAGAGTGGAGCGTGGCTGCGCCCAAGCCTTTGGTAAATACCCACGCCTACGCTTATGTATCGGCATGGCAATCGGTTAATGATGTAAAGTTTTTGGCGGCATTGCTCAAAAAGAAGATCAAGGTTCGTTACGCCGAAAAACCATTTGAGGCCGGAGGTAAACAATTTACAGCAGGCTCATTAATAATTACCCGTGCCGGGAATGATCAGGCAGATTTTGACCAGGTCGTTACGCAAACGGCGGCTGGTTTAGGTCAGGAGATCACCCCTATTTCAACAGGCTTTGTTGATAAGGGCTCGGATATTGGTTCGGATGCGGTTAGGTACATCCATCAGCCCAAAATTGCTTTAATAGCCGGAGATGGTATAAACTCTGAGGCAATGGGTGAGGTTTGGCACCTTTTTGAAGCGCAAATTGCATATCCTGTTACCTTAATAAGGTACCAGGACTTAGGCAGGACCAAACTGGGCGATTTTGATGTGGTGATTTGCCCTGATGGTCGTTATGAAGATTTTCCTTCGGAAAAACTACAGAGCTGGATCCGCGACGGTGGCAAGCTGATAGCCGTAGATAATGCTGTGTCATTACTGGTTGATAAAAAAGGGTTCCTGATTAAACATAAGGAAGAGAAAAAAGAAGATAAGGATAAAGAAAAGGACAAAGATAAAATAGTTAAGCTATATGGCGACCGTGACCGCCTGGCGCTTAGTGAATCAATCCCCGGCGCTATTTATAAGCTGAACCTTGATAATACCCATCCGCTTGGCTTTGGTTTGCCGGAGTATTATTATTCATTAAAGCTGAATGACGATATCTATGATCTCTTCTCCGGTGATGATGGCTGGAACGTAGGCACCATAAAAAAAGATGGCTACGTATCGGGCTTTGTTGGCGCCGAATCAAAAAAGAAGATCAACAATGGCTTGCTGCTCGGTGTACAGCCTATGGGCCGCGGTTCAGTTGTTTATATGGTTGATGACCCGCTGTTCCGTAGCTTCTGGGAAAACGGTAAGCTGCTGTTTAGCAACGCTGTGTTTATGGTAGGGCAGTAGAGTCAGTTTGCAGTTTGCAGTTTGCAAAATGTGCTAATTAAGTTAAGAAAAATAAAATAAAAGGAAAGCGCCGGATTTTGTTTATCCGGCGCTTTCCTTTTATAAGGAGATAACTGCTATCTGCCAACTAAAAACTGCTAACTGATTTAATTATTCCCCTTCACCCTGCCTTTTTCATCATCGGCGCCGCTACGGTGCTCGCGCATTTTGATGGAGTTGTTACCAAAGTTATAGGTGAAAGTAAGGCGCATTACGCGGGTATCGTTCTTTTGTTTGATGGTAAAATTGTTGTTGACTACCTGGCTGCTCAAATCATTACGGCGAATGTTGAAGATATCATCGCATGAGGCTTTAATATTGAATTTTTTATTCATGAATGATTTGCTGACACCCATATCTACCGAGTAACGCGGCCTGATCTTGTAAATACCGTAAGTTAAAGCCGATTGATAATCGCCCGTTACCTCAAAGCGGTAACCTGCATATTTGAATGTTTGCGTTGTACGGCCCTGGAATGCCCATTGGCCATCGTTAAATTTGTGTCCGGCAAGGGTGTCAGATTTAAAGCCAAGGTAAAACGCGGTTGCGTTAACATTGCCTTCCCACCATTTGGTAATGGTGAACGGGGTGTTGATATTAATATTGTAACCGGTTTGGGTTTGAAGGTTCTGGTGTGTTTCGAACGAGCGTTTGCCTTCGGTTAATATCAACTCGGTGATAGCATCAGTAGTATGACTATAGCCAAGGCTTACGTTAATAGTTTTATTATAGGTATAGTTAAACTCAAAGTTTTGAGTGTACTGCGGATTCAGGAATGCGTTGCCTTGTGAGTAAGTATATGGGTCAAGGTAGTAAATGAAGGGGTTCAGGTCGTCATAACCAGGACGGTCGATACGGCGGCTGTACGAAAAGCTTACCTCGTTTTTATCATTAATGGTTTGGTTAATGAATACACTTGGGAACAAGTTTAAATAACTCCTCTTAACAGGTGTGCTGCCGATTAGGTTACCAGTCGACCGGGTTTGCTCGGCACGTAAGCCAATTTGTACCGAAAACTTTTTGAACTGTTTGTTCAGGTTCAGATACCCGGCGTTGATTTTTTCGTCGTAAATAAAACGATTGGTACGGGTTGAGTCATTTCGGTATGCGCCATTATCAAAGATCTGGGCCTGCAGGTCATTATCGGTTTTAACGCTGCTGAATTTTACGCCGGCTTCCAGCTTAATGGTTTTGGTGAGTGGTTTGGAATAATCGGCTTTGCCGGTATAGATACTTATGGTTGATGGGCTTTGGTTACGGAGCATCTGCGGAGCGTGCTGTACACTTCCATCAGGTAAAAAGTAATCCGTATTGTACATGGCATTTGAGTTGTTCTTGAATTTGGAATAATCCAGATCAATGCTCAATTCCTGGCCGCTGGTATCAAGCTTCAGCCTGTCGTTAAGGTTAAGGGCGAAGTTTTTATAGGTTTGCCTGATATCGGATGTAGTGTGTAAAGATGAATCGGCCACGCCAAATTGTTTGCCGATGATAGTTCTGTTGTCATTAAGGTCCTGCCCACTATTTGAATAGCCGCTTACCACGAAGCCAATGGTATGTTTAGAGGTTAGGTCATAGTCGGCACCTAAACGATAGTTATTGTAATGGTTGGTGCTCGGCATGTTTGAGTTTTGGTTGAAATAAGTTTTATTGCCAAGCGTATCAGTAATAATCCGATCAATGCCAATGGTATGACCGCGTTTGTTATCGCCCCTGCTTAACGAGGTAAATACATTCAGTGCGCCGTCTTTATGGTTAAGGTTAAGGCTGCTGTTATCGCGCCAGTACTTACTTTTAGCTCCGCCCACAGTAAGGCTGCCATTTGTGCCGGATTGTGTATTCTTTTTTAACTTGATGTTGATGATCCCTGAATTACCCGCTGCGTCATATTTTGCCGATGGGTTGGTAATGATCTCGATTGATTTGATCGTATTACCATCAGTAGAGCGCAATAAGGTAGCCAGCTGCGCGGCTGTAAGATAGGTTAACTTATCGTTGATCATTACGGTTACACCTTGTTTGCCTTTCAGGCTGATATTATCGTCTTTATCGACAGTAACACCGGGGGCGCGCTCTAAAATTTCCATGGCAGTATTGCCGGCTGCCAGTACGCTGTTTTCAACGTTCATTACAGTGCGGTCAATCTTACGTTCAATAAGAGGCTTGGTTGCTGTAATAGTAACAGCTTTTAATTCGGTGCTGCCTGTTTGCAGGTTTAAAGCAGGGGCTGTAACCTGCGATGAATTGGCGGGTACAGTAAAACTTTTACTTATAGCTTTTTGATAACCAACAACGGTAGCTTTAATAATGTAATTACCTGCTTTTATATTGGTAAAAACATAAACTCCGGCATCGTTACTTAACGCGCCTTTAACAACAGTTGAGTCGGAAGCGCGCAAAAGGCTTACTGTTGCATAATCAAGTGGTTTGCCCTGCTCGTTGAGCAAAGCCCCGGATACCTTGGCGGCAGGTGCGGCCTGCTGGGCAAAGGATACACCGCAGCTGATAGCAACAAGCAGCAGTGTATAAAATATGTTGTGTATGATAGTTTTCATTTTTAGTTCGGTTTAAAAAGTATGGGTAATACAATGCCGGTAAAGAATCGCTTCTTTTTTTAAATTGTAAATAAGCTTGTTTTAGTTTCCGGGGTGTTTTTCCGGTGCTGAGGGTTTAGTAATTATGAGATATAGGCGATTGTTTTCATAGTGTTCATGCTTTTGAGTTTAAATTTTTGGCAAAACAATTCCACCTGGCTTTTAGGCCATTTTTTAACGGTTATTAAATTTATGTTGCCGGATTACCCGGAAATGGTAATTGTGTTGCTTTTTATAGTAAGATGCAAAAACAGGGGTGTTGGTTACAGATTATTTTCACTTTTTAATTCAGGCATTAAATTTTTTGCCATATCCTTAATAATCCGAAAGGTAATTGGCAATTCATTTTTTGATATAGGCTTGGTTATCCCGCTGTTTAAAAGCGTTTTGCCGCATGGTTGAAACACGAAGTAAAAAGGAATAATAAGCCCGCTAAAAATTAGCAGGCTTATATATTTAAAAATGGCTTTCATAGGCAGGTGGCTTTTTAATGTTCCGGCATAATGGTAGTATCCGGAACCCCTGTGTCTTTTGATGCTTTTATCTTTTCCATGATCTTATCAGCCGTTGCGTTGGTATCTGTTTTGCACTCTAATCCGTTGGCGGTCATGATGTAAGTAGCTGTGGTGATGCCGTTATTATTACCCTGGTCTTTACATTCATAGATATTAAAGTTGATGTTACGGTCAAGTTTCTGATCAATAACGATCTTTGCATTAAGCGGAACTTTAAGGGTAAGATGAAGTTCCTGTCCGCGCCATAAAAAGCCCTGGGGCATTTCCAGGTGGCGATCAAAGTTCAGTACCGAGTCTTTTTGGTCGAAGCGATAGGCCGCGCTGCGGGCATTGATCAGGGCTTCTTCAAGGTTAGTACCTCGGGCGCTGAAAGTTTCGATCAATACGGGCTGCGGTACGTCGCTTTTTTCAATATCGATGGTAACATTATGATTTGGCATATCGTCGCCGTTAAAGTCATCATCTAAAATGATCATGCCTTTAAAGCGGTCATTGATTTTAAGACGGGTGCTATCTTCATTGCTTAAATACTTGGTGTCGTTCAGCTGCAGGTAATAAGTATTATTAGCCGTTGGCTTAAGCTTGATGGTTTGCGTGAATTTGCCACCCTCGCGGAAGCTGGCCGCGGTTTTTACGCCATAGTAAGAAACTGCTCCTAACGATGCTAACCAGATACATAATAAGGTGGTACCTATCGAACGGTTAAATGAAGCCTTTTTAAACAGGAAGCCAATGGTTGATAAAATAATGGCCAATAACGGTATGCTTAGCACCAAAAAGCCGCTCACCATAAAAATACCGTTAGCCTGGTGGTTAGCTATATTGAAGGGGAATAAATTATAGATCCCCATATTACCCGCAGCAAATAAAGCGATAAGCGAAACAATAAGGGCAATGGTCATGCCCAGGCAGGCTAACAAAATGGCAGCGGCCAATAGTTTACCAAGTAAATTGCCGGTGCCTTTTAAAAAGGCCGCCAAATGTTCAAAAATATCGCCAATGAGGTCACGTACCTGGTAAATGAAGGGCTTGGCTTCGTGCTTAAAGTTTTGAAGATTTTCGCGTACGGTGCTTAACTCCTCTTCAAAATTCTTTTTAAAGCCTTTCAGGTCCTGTTTTTCACCCTTCATGGCCATGCGGTCGGCACGGGTAATGGCTTTAGGCACAACCATCCATAATATAATATATATAATAAGGCCCATTGCAGCAAAAGGCACCAGGATGACAAAGGCCAGCCGCACCCAAACAGGATTGATATCAAAATAGTTGGCAATACCGGCGCAAACACCGCTGATCAGGTGATCATCCGGATCGCGGAAAAGCCTGCGGCGCTCCATATTGTATTCAAACGGATTGCTGCCTGAGGTTTTGGTATCGGTTTCGGCAGTTTCAAAATCCTGTACGCTGCCCATCTGCCCGGTAACTTCTTTCACATCGGCCTCAACAATAACTTGTTTGGCGTCACGCGCCAGGATCTCGTTAAACATTTCGGCAATGCGGTTTTCAATGTCGGTTGTGATCTCCAGGCTATCGGCCGAAGTAGAAAAATGACGCTTTACATCCGTCATATAATTCTTCAGCACTTCGTAGGCATCTTCTTCAATGTGAAAAACCATGCCGTTTATATTTATGATAATTGTTTTGTTCATGATTAAAGTGATTTGTAGGTTTTTTCTATTTTCTTTCTCCGATAGCTGTTTGAACAGCAAATACGAGTTCCTGCCAGGTTTTATCCAATTGTTCAAGCACCGCGCGACCTTCGTCCGAGAGTACATAATACTTTCGGGGCGGCCCGGAAATCGACTCCACCCAGTTGTACGTGAGCAGGCCATTATTTTTTAAACGGGTTAAAAGAGGATACAGAGTACCCTCAACTACAAGCAGTTGAGCTTTCTTAAGTTCAGCGATTATGTCTGACGCATATGTTTCGCCCTTTGCTATGATGGAGAGAATGCAATACTCCAGTATGCCTTTCCTCATTTGGGTTTGGGTGTTTTCGACGATCATAATACAAAGATATATGTTTTGGATTGTATTATGCAATACATAGTACTATAATTATTAATCTTTTAGCTGAAACTTGGATTTTTGAAAAAAAAATCGCGTTTTCAAAGAAATTACTTGACTTTTTGATAACGTAACATTACTTTTATGATTAATTAACTATTAACTGATCTTATTATTAACGAAATGAAAAAACTTCTACTCGTAAGTTTGTGCTTACTTGTGTTGTCTATGACGCAAGTATTCGCGCAAAACCGTACAGTTACTGGTACGGTTACGGCCAAAGACGACGGCCTACCCATCCCGGGAGTAACAGTAAAGGTAAAGGGTACAACTATCGGTACCCAAACCAACGCGGCCGGCAAGTATGTACTCAGTGTACCGGCAAATGCCACACTCGTTTTTAGCTTTATTGGCTACACCACCACTGAAAAATCTACAACAGGCAGCACAATAAACGTTGTTTTAGAAACATCGGCCCGTTCATTAGGCGAGGTTGTGATTACAGGTGCTTTGGGTATCAAACGCCAGGCTAAAGAGCAGGGAGCAGCAGCTACAACTGTTAGTGCAAAAAGCTTAACCGAAGCGCATCCTACCAACTTTACCAACGGCTTAACTGCCAAGGTGCCGGGCTTAGTGGTAAGTACCCTTAATAACGGTGTTAACCCTAATACCCGTTTTACCTTACGTGGTAGCCGTCACATTATCGGTAACAACTATGCGCTGGTAGTATTAAACGGTACGCCGATCTCTCCAAACGAGGTTAACACCATCAACCCTGACGATATCGAATCTGTGAATATCCTTAACGGTGCCGGTGCAGCCGCGCTTTACGGTTCAGACGCGTCAAATGGTGCATTGATCATTACTACCAAAAAAGGTAGCCCAAGCGGTGCCCCACAGGTTACTTATACCAATAACTTCCTGTTAGAGAAAATCTCTTACTTCCCTAAATTCCAAACCAAATTTGGTGGTTACGGTGGTGAAGGTGCTCCGTTCCAGGATCCAATTACCGGTTTCATTACTGCTACCGCCCCTTTCGAAAACCAGTCATACGGCCCTGCTTATGATGGTCATATGCAGCAGTTAGGTATCCCGTTGGAGGATGGTACAACTCAAAGCTACCCTTACATGACCCCAAAGACTGACCCGAGACGGGCTTTCTTCAACACAGGTCACAGCGAAGAGAACAACCTTTCATACTCGTCAGGTGATGCTAATAACAGCTTTAACTTAACCGCTAACCATTTATTTAAAACCGGTGTATTACCTGATGATAAATACAAAAGGAGCAGCGTACGTGTATCGGCAACAAAAACTTACAACAAGTTCAAGGCCGAGTTTACCGCCAGCTATGTACAGGATTATACCAATACTGTAGGTAATGGTGGTTATGACGGTGCTACATTAGATGGCGGCCGTTCATTATACAGCACTATATTCAACACCCCGTCATGGGTGCCTTTAACAAAATTCAGCGACCCTACAAAACCGTTTGCTGATGTTAACACTTACTTTAACTCATACGGCGTAAATCCATACTGGATCATTAAAAACGA
>NZ_DASVOB010000713.1:0-2595 GCF_036383575.1 Mucilaginibacter sp. | reverse complement strand
ATTTCGGTAAAAAAGCGCTGGCAGCATAATAAAACCAACCTTCTGTTCATTTTTACCGCCCTCCCTATACAGCTATTGCTTACAACCATTGTTTTGATCATACTCGGCTGGACCAACGCCCATCATTGGGGATTGATCAATTATATACCCGGTCATCATAATAAATGGGTTTACTATATCAGTCTTTTCATGCTGCTTGACCTTTGCGAATATGTTTATCACGTGGTGATGCACAAAATAGATCCGCTTTGGAAATTTCACCTCGTACATCACAGCGATCTTCATGTTGATGTTTCAACCACAGTACGCGAGCATCCCGGCGAAACCTGTGTACGCACCTGTTGTTTAATGCTTTGGGTATTTATTTGCGGCCCAGCAATTGGGGTATTAGTATTGAGGCAAACATTCCAATCACTGTTTAATATCCTGGCCCATACTGAATTCAGGTTGCCACACCGTGTTAACAAAATTGTCGGTTTGGTTTTTATAACCCCAAACCTGCACCATGTACACCATCACTACCAATTGCCACACACCGACCGCAATTATGGCGACGTACTAAGCATCTGGGACAGGCTTTTTGGCACTTTTGGCGAACTTGAACAAGAAAACACCCGTTTTGGCATTGATACCCATATGGATAAAAGCGTTAACGGCAGGTTTGCAAATATTCTGAAGATACCTTTTCAAAAGCTGGAGCGGCCAAAAGGGCACCAGAATTAAAAGTCAAAAAAGAGGACGACGTTACTCCCCATCCTCTCCGAAATCCTCCATTACACCAAAATATTCTTCCCATTCCGGGTCGTCTATAACGGTTATGTTTATGGGGAGTTCATCAAATTCAGATAAAGCATCGTTTAACCTGTCGCCTGCTTCCTCAATATCTGTGGTATACCAGGCCCACCAGCGTTCATTTTCTCCGGTGAATACAAAGGCCAGTATGCTTTGATGATCATCTTCAAGCAGGTCCACCAATGCGTCTTCTACCTGCTCCATCAACAGCATTTCATCTGCCGGGGGTAACAGCGAGGGATCAAACGTTTCATAACTCCAGGTTACGTCCATGCGCTGCAGGTAAACACCGCTTTCAAAAAAGTTCAACAAATTAGGCCTATAACGGACCAGCAACGGAATATCATCGTCGGATACGGCTTCTACCGATACCCAGGTATCATCTAACAACATAAGGGATGTTTTTATAAGGTTTAGTAGAGATATTTATATACAATTATAGCAAAACGACACAATTTATAGTTGTTTCGTTCTTGCAACGACAGGTTTTTATTTTCGATCAGCTTCTAAGTATAAAGATAGTCACGCCTGACCAAATCTGGTATACTTATTCAAAAAAATCATTTATAAAAGCATCTCACCCTACTTAATGGATAACAGACTTACGAAATTTTTGAAAACTTCGTAAGTCATAAACACCTCCTCTTTATTCTACCTCAAATTCCTTTTTTAGTTTGATATCAACTGATGAACTGCCTATCATCACCTGAAACTTACCCGGCTCTACCGTCCAGTTCATGTTTTTATCCAGCAGGGCCAGATCATCAGGATGCAGGGTAAATTGTACTGTTTTCTTCTCGCCGGGATTAAGGGTAACACGATCAAAGCCACGCAGGTCGTACTCGTAAGTAGTAACGCTGCTTACCTCATCTTTAAGGTAAAGCTGTACCACATCGTCGCCTTTGCGCTGGCCGGTATTGGTTACATCAACACTTACCTGAACCAGGCCCTGCGAATTTCCTTTTTCGGGTGATACCTGCAGGTTGCTGTATTCAAACGTAGTGTAGCTTAACCCGTAACCGTAAGGATACAAGGCGCCTTTTACACTGGTTTTACCCCAGCTGTTTTGACCGCCCTGCTCAGCCTGTGACGATGGTTTGAAAGGGAAATTATATTCCAGTTGCCCTGTCGTTTTAGGGAATGTGATGGGCAGCCTACCGCCGGGATTATTATCGCCAAACAGAGTTTCGGCAATAACCTGCCCGCTTTGTACACTTGGGAACCAGGCCTCCAATATAGCCGGTACATATTTATTTTCCCAGTTGATGGTAAGCGGCTGTCCGTTGATCATGACCATTACTACAGGTTTACCGGTAGCCTGCAAAGCCTGGATCAGCTTCAATTGCCTGCCCGGCAGGTTCAGGCCTGTGCGCGATAAGCTTTCGCCTACACGGTCAACATCCTCGCCTACTACAGCAATTACAATATCCGATTGTTTAGCCTGTGCCACAGCCGAATCAATGCCTGCCTGCTCCTGCGCGGTTAACGGTGTTTCGATGATCTCGCTCTCTGGCCAGGTGGCATCAATCATATCGCAGCCTTTCACATAGTTAACTTTGGCATCGCCGCCAACGTAATTTTTAATTCCATCAAACACAGTAGTTACCGGGTTGTGCGACGGGCCGTACCTGCTCACAGCATAGTTGGTTTCTTTAGCCAGCGGACCCGTTACCAGGATATTGGGATATTTCTTTTTATCCAGCGGTAACAGGTTATTTGCATTTTTCAGCAGCACCATCGATTCACGGTTCATTTTCAGGCTCATGGCCTTATCTGCATCGGTATGCACTATTTTATCGGCAG
>NZ_DASVOB010000712.1:0-2034 GCF_036383575.1 Mucilaginibacter sp. | reverse complement strand
CAATATGTTCAATACCAAAAAGGCGGCAAAGCACTGCTGCAATTTTCCGGTACTCGGTGCGGAACAGGTGAGGTAAAAGTTCTTGGGGTTGCATAGGTTAAAATAAAAATGCCTTTGCAAAAGTACAAAGGCATTTTATTTTATACGGCAGGCACAGCCATTCGTACTTCAACGGTGGCCCCCCATTGCAATATCGGGCAGCCTTTGGCAATTTCAACGGCCTCATCGTAATCTTCGGCCCTGATTATAAACAACCCGCCTATCGATTCCTTAATTTCGGCATAAGGACCATTGATCACGGTATTTTGCTTAATTGTCCGGCCATCGCCGTCCCAGCGTTTGGGAGCACCAACCAGTTTGTTTTGAGCCGCGATGCCGCCTATCCAATCCTGGAAAGGTTTTATGGCTGCCTGCATTTGTTCGGGCGAGGGACTGGCATCTTTACTTTTCAGATCCCTGTGGATCACTAACAAAAATTCATTCATAAGGCTATGTTTTAATGGCGTTAATATAAACTGTTTATGCAAACTGGCCAACCTGGTATGTGCCGGGCGTATTTGGGAACGATAGGTTGATGCGGTTCCAGGTGTTAATGGTGGTAACGGACAGCGTAAGGTCTATCAGTTCTTCATCACTGAACTGCGCCTTGGCTATGTTGTACACTTCGTCGGTTACATGGCAGGCGGTAACGGCTTCGGCCCAGGCGAAGGCGGCCCTTTCACGATCGGTATAATAAGGTGATTCTTCCCAGGCGCTCAGGCCATATAAACGTTGTTCAGTTTCGCCTTTGGCACGTGCATCTTTATAGTGCATGTCAAGACAATAAGCGCATTTATTGATCTGCGATACCCTGAAATTTACCAACTCACGAAGGGATAACTCAAGGGGCGATTTTTTAAGATAGGTATTAATACCGAATAATGGTTTTAAGGCATTTTGTCCTTTTTCCCACATGCTGATTCTCTGTTCCATTTTGTTTTAAATTTATGTTGTTAAAACCCAATGACAACCGTGCTTAGCAGATTGGACAAAATGAAAAAAATATTTTTTATTTTTTTTAAGATCGGAATTCATATCGGGAATTTTTGTTGGGCGGCATCTAATGCATCGCCCGCTTCGCAGATTTCCGGTTTAAACTACATATACATGTAATACGTCTCTGTATAAAAATACCTATCTTTCCCTCATGGCCTTACCCAATATTTTCACTGCACAGGTAGCTGATGATGTAATCAGCCGGATCAACAAGCTCACGCCTCAAACCTCACCGGGGTGGGGTAAAATGAACGTAGCACAAATGTTGGCACACTGCTGTGTAACGTACGAAATGGTGTATGAAGATAAGCACCCCAAACCCGGCTTGTTCATGAAACTCATCCTGAAAATGCTGGTTAAAAACAAGGTGGTGAGCGAAATTCCATATAAACACAACAACCCAACAGCGCCTGCATTTCTTATTACCGGCGAAAGGGATTTCAATACCGAAAAAGCCCGGTTGATAGCCTACATCCTAAAAACACAGCAGCTGGGCGAAAAAGCTTTTGATGGCCGCGAGTCGCATTCGTTTGGTCCCTTAACTATTACCGAATGGAACAATATGTTTTATAAACATATTGACCATCACCTCACTCAGTTTGGCTGTTAAGCGCATAGTTTGAACTTCCGGCTAAATTTTCCTTTCTTTACCGGCATACAGGTAAATCGATATAGTGCATGGAAAAACTAAGCCCCGCCATCCTTAAAACCAAACAGCATTTTGAAATTCTTGACGGCATGCGGGGCATAGCTGCTATAGCAGTTGTTACTTTCCATTTTATGGAGATTGCTTATTCCGACTATAGCAAGGATTTTATAGGTCATGGCTTTTTAGCGGTTGATTTTTTCTTTTGCCTGTCGGGCTTTGTTGTTGGCTATGCTTATGACGACAGGATCGGCAAAATGGGCATAAAGGAATTTTTCAAATCGAGGTTGATCAGGCTGCACCCGCTGGTGGTTTTTGGCTCGGTATTGGGCTTGTTAGGGTTTATATTTGAT
>NZ_DASVOB010000711.1:0-29074 GCF_036383575.1 Mucilaginibacter sp. | reverse complement strand
ATTGCCCGGTTTACCGCCGTTTTCGATATTCATAACGGGGCTGTACTGAGCTTTTTTAAGCCACTCCTTCCAGATCTTTTCTGTTTCGGGGGTTAGCAGTTTTTCTTTTTTCATACCCTGCTCAACGGCAAACTGGGTAGCACCTTCGCCAACCAGCATTACGTGAGGGGTTTTCTCCATAACCAAACGGGCTACCGAAATAGGATGGGCTATATTCTCCATGGCAGCTACCGAGCCGCAGTTGCCAAACTCGTCCATGATACATGAGTCGAGGGTTACATGTCCGTCACGATCGGGCAAGCCGGTGCGGCCAACGGTATGGTTGGTAATATCTTCGGCTTCGGGGATACGGGCACCTGTTTCAATGGCGTCAAGTGCGCGTCCTCCGGCTGATAATACTTTCCAGGCACCTTTGTTAGCTATGATGCCAAAATCCCAGGTGGAGATAACGATAGGATAACCGCCTTCGGGTTTAGCAATGACAGTTTTTGCTATGGCAGATTTAGAAAGCGCTGCAAATGAAGCACCTGCGGCGGATAATTTGATGAACTTACGGCGGTTGTACATAGCGCTAATATATAAAAAACAGCTATAAAAACCGTTTGGTTATGGCTGGATGACCGTTGTGCTATTCAAAATCGCGCTGGCAGTTAAAACAATGCCATGCTTTGCGGCTGTAAAACGGAAATATCATCAATAAAAATGAAACGATGGCCGTAAACCAGTGAACCTTTTTCTCGGTTGCCGAGCCATAACGTACGTTGGTTGAGCCACAGTATGGACAAATAACAGCGTTAAGCGTTTCGTCGTCAATTTCTATATGGTCCTGGTCATGCAGGTCGCCTTCAGCGGCTAAAATTTCACGGCAGCGTTCCAGGTCGCGTTCAAATATTTTTAGCTTGATGCCACCCACGGCTTGGTTATAAAGCGGGTTGGAACCGATGGTGTTTTCATCAGCAATAAAGCAGGGAATACCATAACCCTCCAGTTTGCTGCGGATGATATGTGCCAGCATAACATCGTAATAGGTTTCAAACGTTATGATCTTTTCTTCGGGTTGAACAGCCATAGTTGTAGATAAATATTGATCAAAGGTAAATTGTTTTTTGTTTAATTTGGACGCCATGAACCGCATCGACCGAATATCAGCCATTTTGATCCAACTACAATCACGCCGGGTGGTGAAAGCCGGCGATATTGCCGATAGGTTCAACATCAGTCTGCGTACCGTTTACCGCGATATCAAAACGCTTGAGGAAGCAGGTATTCCATTGATAGGTGAGGCAGGTGTTGGCTACTCCATTATGGATGGTTACCGACTGCCCCCGGTTATGTTTACGCGCGAGGAAGCCACCGCTTTTTTAACTGCCGAAAAATTTGTTGAAAAACTTACCGATACTTCAACCATGGCGCAGTATCAATCGGCCATGTATAAGGTGCGGGCTATTCTCAAATCATCCGAAAAGGATGCTTTGGAAAATCTTGATGGGAGCATCGAGGTGCTCAAAAGTCATAGCCAAAAACGAGCCGGAAGTACCGATCATATCCAAACCATATTGGATTGTATCGTGTGCAAAAAGATCATGTGCATTGACTATTTCGCAGCCCACTCGCAGGAAAATACCAAACGCGATGTGGAGCCGGTAGGTGTGTTTTTTCTGGATAGTTTCTGGCACCTGATAGCTTACTGCCGCCTCCGCAATGACTACCGCGATTTTCGATTAGACCGTATTAAAAAGCTTGCGGTAACGGATAAAAGTTATGTTAACAGCAAACACCCTACGCTAAAAGATTACATTGATAAAATGGCCTGCGAAAAGCAGCTTGAGCAGGTGGTGATCAAAGTTGACAAAGAGATCCATAGCTATTTGGATCATCAAAAATATTATGGTGGTTTTGTGTCGGAAAAAACTATCGGCAATAAAATTGAGATGACTTTCCTTACCATGTCCATTGAAGGTTTTGCCCGCTGGTATATGACCTTTGGAGATCGTGCCGAGATCATCAAGCCAGATACCCTGCTGCAGCGCGTACGGGAGATTACCGTAGCTATCAGCCAAAAAATAAATTAATTTTCATTTGCTTTTTTCCTGCTGACATAAGGTTGTCACCAGCGCATTGTTACTTTGTTTCATCATAGCAAGGGCGGGGCTTTTATTGGTCATGTTTTTGCGGGTAATTTAAACCATACACTTATGAAACATTGGATAATAGTAGTATCAAAAGATCACATTAGCCGGGGTATTTCCGGGGGCTTTATTCAGGCTAATCATGGTAAGCTTGCACCGCTTAAACGTATGGCGGTTGGCGACTGGGTAGCGGTATATTCTCCTAAACAAAAAATGAACGGCGATGAACCTTTGCGGGCCTTTACTGCCATTGGCCAGGTAAGGGATGAAGATATCTATCAAAAGCAAATGGCTATTGATTTTACGCCTTATCGCCGCAATGTAAATTACTATGAATGTGCCGAAGCGCCGATAGTCCCGATGATTGACGAGCTTGATTTTATCACCAATAAAAAGGCATGGGGTTACAACTTCAGGTTTGGTTTTTTTGAAGTTCCCGGCACTGATTTTGAAAAGATAAAAGAGCAGATGATAACCGAAGATAAACCACTACTAAATAAAGCTACATTATGGAAAAACTAACAGTAAACGTGCAGGTAAAATTTAAAGCACCGATGGCCAAAGTATGGCAGGGCCTTACCGATCCTACACTGGTAAAAGAGTACTTTTTTGGTACCGATCTCGAGTCGAGCTGGAGGGTAGGGGAGCCTATTAAATTCAGCGGAGAATGGAACGGGCATAAGTACGAAGATCACGGGACCATACTCGATATTGATCCGGGGACATTTGTAAAATACAGCTATTGGAGCAGTATGAGCGGTACCGAAGACAAGCCCGAAAACTATGCCAACATCACCTACAACTTAACCGAGAATAATGGTGAAACCGAGCTTACCGTTACCCAGGATAATGTTAAAAATGGGGAAGCCAAAGTACATTCGGAGCAAAATTGGACAGGGCTTTTTGAGGAATTGAGAAAACTGATTGAGTAACTGGAACGGTAAACTTATGATTTATATAAACAGTATAATTATTTGTTTAAAAGTTAATTATATATCGCTATAACAAATAGTAATAGCCCCTAATATGGATAAAATAATAATGAAAGGCTTCTTTTTAGTCGGAATTTCGGTGCGCACCACAAATCAGAACGGACAGGCGATGAAAGACATTGGCGGCCTCTGGAATTGGTTCATGAGTGAGCACGTTTTGCAGCAGGTTGTAAACCGCCTTAGCGATGATATTTATTGTGTGTACACCGATTACGAAAGCGATAAGGATGGCTTTTATACCACCGTACTTGGGTGCAGGGTAGCCACTAAAGATAATATCCCTGAAGGGCTGATCTGTATTACCGTACCTCCCGGAAATTATAACCGCTATGTAGCCAAAGGTGCACTGCCACAGTCGGTAGGAGAAACCTGGCACCAGATCTGGACAAGTGATATCGACAGGAAATATATTGCTGATTTTGACGTGTATGGCGATAGATCGCAGAATCCAGCTGATGCTGAAGTAGAGGTTTTTGTTGGGGTGAATGGATGATATTATAACCGCGTCATTGCGAGGCACGAAGCAATCCCCGATTAGCAGGTCGAGAAGAAATCGTAAATAAAAAAAGGGAAGAAGCAAAAGCTTTTTCCCTTCCAGAAAATTCTGTAAACCCTAAAGTTTTGTAAATTCAGATCCTGATTACCGGCTAAAAGTCAATCGCTTGCCAGCTTTACCTTCAATAAGCTTTCCGTTAGCATAAGCCAAATTGCCTGATATCAATGTATAAGCTACCTGGGAGCGGAAGGTATTACCTTCAAATGGGCTCCAGTTGCACTTATATAAGATGTTGTTTTTGTTTACGTTCCAGGGTTTGTTTAAGTTAACCAGTACTAAATCGGCCCAATAGCCTTCGCGGATAAAGCCTCGTTTTTCTATTTGGAAAAGGATGGCTACGTTATGCGCCATTTTTTCTACTATTTGTTCAAGGCTGATCTTGCCGTGGTGGTACAACTCTAACATGGCCGGTAAAGCATGCTGAACCAATGGGCCTCCTGATGGTGCCTGCAGGTAAGGTTGCTCTTTTTCTTCGATGGTATGCGGGGCATGATCGGTAGCAATAACATCAATGCTGCCATCCAATACTGCTTTTAAAATTCCATCGCGGTCGGCTTCTGTTTTTACTGCGGGGTTCCACTTAATATAGTTGCCTTTTGTTTCGTAATCGGCATCGGTAAACCATAGGTGATGGATGCAGGCCTCGGCAGTAATGAGTTTATCTTTTAACGGCGTTGTGTTGTCAAAAAGATGTGTTTCGCGCTCAGTAGAAATATGTAAAATATGCAGGCGTGTGTTGTGTTTTTTTGCGAGCTCAATAGCCATTGATGACGACAAATAACAAGCCTCTGCACTCCTGATTTTAGGGTGCAAACGCACCGGGATATTTTCACCAAGCAGTTGTTTATAGTGGGCAAGATTGCTCTTGATCGTAGCCTCATCTTCGCAGTGAGTAGCGATCAGCGTGGGTGCTTGTGCGAAGAGTTTTTCGAGGGTGTTGGGATCGTCAACCAGCATGTTTCCGGTAGAGGATCCCATGAACACTTTAATACCGCAAACCTTGCTGATATCGGTACGCAAAACCTCATCTAAATTGTTATTGGAGGCACCCATGAAGAACGAATAATTAGCCAGCGAATTTCGAGATGCGATCTGGTATTTATCCTCCAATAATTCCTGTGTTAGGGTGTTGGGTACGGTGTTCGGCATCTCCATAAATGAGGTGATCCCACCGGCTACAGCAGCCCTTGACTCGGTATAAATATCGGCTTTGTAAGTCAAACCCGGCTCACGAAAATGTACCTGGTCATCAATGCAACCGGGGAGTAAATGCAGGCCTTCGGCGTTAATAACTTCGTCGGCTTGTTGATCAATTACTGAGTCGATACGATCTATCAAACCATCTTTGATCAATACATCGGCAACGTATTGTTTATGCTCGTTAACTATGGTGGCTGCTTTTATCAGGATTGTAGACATGGGTTTGATTTCGGATTTGGGGTTTTCGATTTCGGATTTATTTATAATAATTATAACAGGTCAAACTTACGAAGTTTTTAAAACTTCGTAAGTTTCGGCTTAGAACAGCAATTACATTCCGGCAAATGCTTCCTCAGTAGGGAACTCACCTAAACTTCTGTAAATGGCTTTGCCATTTGCTTCGCTATCTTCAACAGCCCATTTAGACATGGCATACATCACCGGCCGTAAACCCATGCCAGTATCGCTTAGCCGGTAGCTTACGTAAGGCGGCACAACTGGTTTGGATTCCCTAATGATGATACCGTCTGCTTCCAACTGTTTCAAGTGTTGGATCAGCATTTTTTCGGTAATGGCCGGGATAGATTTTTTTAGTTCGCTGTAACGTTTGCTGCCTTTTAACAGGTGAAATAAAATAATGGGCTTCCAATACCCACCTATGCGTTCCATGACATAAGTCACCGGGCATTCATTAAAAGCGGCTTGCTTGTTTTCCTGTATGGTTGAGCTTTCTTTTATCGCAGTCATGATGATACATACTTTAGGGTAAGTACTTGTAAAAAAGTAAGTGTAAAAATACCTTTGTCATCAACAAAAAACAAGTAATCATGAAAATTATAGTAACAGGTTCAACAGGTAATATAAGCAAACCGTTAACACAAACTTTGGTTGCCGCAGGGCATAACGTAACAGTGGTCAGCAGCAGTGCAGATAAAGTAGCAGACATTGAAGCGCTGGGCGCTAAAGCAGCAATTGGTTCACTGACCGATGCCGATTTTTTAACCGAAACATTTACCGGTGCCGATGCTCTTTATGCTATGGTGCCGCCAAGCTTTAGCGCTGAAAGTTTAAGAGCATATCAAAATGAAACCGGTAAAAGCTATGCGGAAGCTATCAAACGGTCAGGCATAAAAAAGGTGGTTGCGTTAAGCAGTATCGGTGCACATTTAGATAGCGGAGTTGGCCCGATAAAAGGGATCCATGATGTTGAAGGTATTTTGAGCGGGCTGGATGGCGTAGCCGTGAAATTTATCCGCGCGCCGTTCTTTTACATCAATTTTTACAGCAACATTCCGCTTATTAAACAGCAGGGGATCATCGGCTCAAACTACCCGGCAGATGCAAGACTGATCATGGTACATCCTACAGATATCGCAGCGGCAGTCGCCGAAGAATTGCAGCAGGATTTTAGCGGTAAAAGCGTTCGCTACATTGTAAGCGATGACTCAACAACCGGTGAGGTAGCCGCTGTTTTAGGCGAGGCTATTGGTAAACCAGGCTTACCGTGGATTGAATTTACCGATGAGCAGCTTGCGGAAGGCTTGCTGCAGGCAGGCGTTCCGCCCGAAATGACCCGTAATTTTGTAGAGATGGGCACCGCAGTACGGAGTGCAAAAATTTGGGAAGATTATGATAAGCATAAACCTGCCACAGTCGGCAAGGTCAGTTTGGCCGATTTTGCTAAGGAGTTTACCGCTGTGTATAATGCCTAAACCATAAAACGTTTTATGGTCTAAAAGCCACATAAAAGAAAACGTCATTGCGAGGCACGAAGCAATCCCCGACTTGCAGAGCCACTCTGTATAGTTCGCTATTGCTTCGTGCCTCGCAATGACGCTTTGTGATTTATGTTTTTTTCTTGGTTCTTGACTCTTGATTTCTTGTATCTCTTTTAAAACTCCTGATTTCCTGCTTCTCTATTAAATCATTAGTCTTGTCTCCTGACTCTTGTTCTCTTGACTCTCCAAACTAATTTCCTGACATCGCCATGTTTTGGGTAATTGTTCCTACTTCAACAAAAAGCCTATCTTTGCGGCATGGCAGTAACCTTTGAAGATTTTAAATTTAACCGGCAAATTTTGAACGCGATAGCCGATGCCGGTTATACCGAAGCTACGCCTATCCAGCAAAAGGCTATTCCGCCGATTATGAACGGGCAGGATGTGATGGGTATAGCGCAAACCGGCACCGGTAAAACGGCAGCTTATGTGTTGCCTATTATCATGAAGCTGAAATATGCCCAGGGCGATCATGCCCGTGCGCTGATCATTTCGCCTACCCGCGAGCTGGCCATGCAGATAGAAGAGAACGTGAAAATATTTGCTGCCAATACCGATTTGCGTGTAGTTGTGCTTTATGGAGGCTTAGGGCCCAAAACACAAATTGAACAGATCAATAAAGGTGTTGATATCATTGTAGCATCTCCGGGCCGGTTCATGGATATTTATCTTGCCGGGCATATCGTAACCAAAACATTGCAGGTATTGGTTTTGGATGAGGCCGATAAAATGATGGATATGGGCTTTATGCCCCAGATAAACCGGATCCTGGAAGTTGTGCCTGTGAAAAGGCAAAACCTGCTTTTTTCGGCTACGATGAGTGAAAAGGTGCACCAGCTTTCGGCCAATTTCCTGGAGTTCCCTACGGTTATTGAGGTTACCCCACAAGCTACGCCGGCACAAACGGTTAACCAGCACTTATACCATGTGCCCAATATCAAAACCAAAATAAACCTGCTTAAAAAACTGCTCGACATTGAGGGCGACATTACCAAGCTGATCGTGTTTTGTAAAACACGTGCTGTGGCCGAAGATGTTTATAAATTCCTGACCCGTAAATACGGGGAGCAGGAGGTGAAGGTACTGCATGCTAACAAAGGGCAAAACACACGGATCAACTCCATCAATTCGTTTAAAAACGATGAGGTGAAAATATTGGTGGCTACGGATGTGGCATCGCGCGGTATTGATGTAAGTGATGTAAGCCACGTGATTAATTTTGATGTGCCTGTAGTTTTTGAGGATTATGTACACAGGATCGGCCGTACGGGGCGTGCCCTGCAATCAGGCGAGGCGATTACTTTTTGCACCCCATCTGAGGAATACTATGTAGGCAAAATAGAAAAGCTCATCAAACAAACCATCCCGGTTGAAAAGATTCCCGATGATGTGTTTATGGAGGAAACTCCTTACGAAGAACGCCAGGAGCAGGCCAAAGAGATCGATTTGCAAAAGCGTAAGGAAGATCCTGACTTTAAGGGGGCCTTCCACGAAAAGAAATCCCTCAATCAGCGCAAAAAATTTGATGCCAATAAAGATAAAGCCAAATATGGCTCAAAGGCAGCAAGGCAGGGTTCCGGCCGATCATCTAAAAGCAAAAAAAGACACTAAGCCAATCAATGAAATTCAGATTTACCCCTTTAAACCTTTTTACCGCTTTTTTGGTAGCGGTAGCTGCCTATGTTTTTATTTACGGGGCCGGTATAGCCGGGCGACCGCTTGAACACTGGGGTGGTACCATTGGCTGGATCTTTTTGTTGTTTGCCTTTGTGGTTTTTGTGATCGATATCATGTTCCGCAACTTTTTTATTGAAACCAAAAAAATATGGATGGTGGAGACTTTCTTCATCGTCCTGGTTATAATTATATTCTTACTTGTTAAATAAAAATTGAAATGAAAACCGCTGAAATAAAGCTTACCGTTACGCTTGATGATAATAACGTTCCTGAGCATATCCTTTGGGAATCAACCGACTCGAACAACAAAGAAGCGTTGCCTGTAAAATCAATGATGCTTGCCCTTTGGGACCAAAGCTATAAAAACACCCTGCGTATTGACCTTTGGACAAAAGATATGCCTGTTGATGAAATGAAACGCTTTTTTTACGAGACCCTGCAAACCATGGGCGACAGCTTTTTACGCGCAACAGGCGAAAAGAACATTGTTGAAGATCTGCGCGACTATTGTGCCCACTTTGCCGACAAAATGGAGATAACTCAAAAATAACAACCTAAATATGCGCCTTAGCTCAATTTTATCATTTGTAGGTTTTGCCCTGCTATTTGCGGCAACCTATTGCCCTTTACTGCGGGTATTCCACGTAACCAGCTGGAATATTTATAAGCTTAACCAACCTTATGGCCTGGTACTTTTATTGGTAGCTGTTGTTGGCATCATTGTATCGTTCCTTAACCAGGCAAAAATTATGCGTGTTGCCGCATGGCTGTCGCTGGTGCTTGTGGTGCTGCTGTTGGTTGCCGCTATTTTTAAAGTTAATTCGGCATTCAGCTTTATTCCGTTCAAGGGTGTCAATAAATTTTTAACAAGCCAGCTTAAATTTCAATGGGGCTGGTATGTGATGTTTGCTGGTCCGATTTTAGCTTTAATTGGTGCTTTAAGCGGCAAACCAAAGGTTTTTATACCAACAGCTACAGATACTACAGCAGTAAATTAATATTCCCGGTGTGTTTAAAAAAAGCTGTGAGTTTACATTACAGCTTTTTTTAAACATATTTGTAATTCAGACTAATACGAACACCTAATGTTGAAATTTTCCTTCCGCCAGCAGGTTTTAGCGGGCTTTGTAGTATCGATAATCCTTGTTTTTGTGGTTGGTGTTTTATCGTACACCAGCATCCGCCAGTTTGAGGAGGACAATGTTTGGGTTGATCATACACAAAACGTTATCCGCTCGTCAAATAATCTGTTGCAGCATCTTATTGATGCCGAAACAGGGATGCGTGGTTATGGGGCAACCAACAAAAAAACATTTCTTGATCCATACAACGAGGCACTTCCTCGTATTGGTGTTGACTTGCAGGAGTTGCGCGATCTTACTAAAGACAACCTGGTTCAACAAGCTCGCATAGATTCTTTAACATCATTAGTATCATCGCAGCGCGCCATATTAAAAACAGATATCGATACCCGTGAAGCCAAAGGTTTGGACTTCATGGTACAAAACGATATGTTTTTGAATGGCAAGCACAATATGGACATGATCAGATCGATCATCGCCAATGTCATCAAGTCGGAAAGCCAGTTTTTGCATGACCGTAAAAAAAGCTCGGAGACGGCGTCCGATAGGGCTGTTCGCATTATTATTTTCGGTTCCATTATTTTCCTGATCATCATATTGGTATTGTTCTTCTACATTCAAAAAACGTTTGATCAGCAAAAGAAAATTGAAGAGGAGATCAGGGTTGCCAACATTGAGCTTGGTAAAGTACTTGCCGATAACGAAGCTAAAAACTGGCTGCTTACCGGAACCGGCCAGTTGAATGAAAAAATGCAGGGCCAGCAGGTTGAAAAGGAACTATCAAATAATATATTAAACGAGGTTTGTACCTATACAAGTGCTGCCGCGGGTACATTTTACCTATATAATGAAGCAAACAACAAGCTTGATCTTTATGCTTCGTATGCGTTCCACAACCCCGACTTTATAAAAAAAACGGTACAAATGACCGAAGGTTGGTTGGGCCAGGTTGCAAAAGATGGTAAGGCCGCTGTTGTAAAAGGCAAACTGAACGATAAGCTTGAGCTTTCATCGTCAGTATTAAAAACCGAGCTGGCCGAATCGTTCATTATACCTTTCTTTTTTGATAAAAAGCTTAAAGGAGTAATGGAGATTGCTTTTAATGAAGGGATCTCAAAAAATAAATCTGAATACATTTTAGCTATCGCCAATGATATAGGCATAGCAGTAAATACTTCGCAGGCACGCACCATTATGCATGACCTGTATGAGGAAACTCAGCAGCAAGCTGAAGAACTGGAAGCACAACAGGAAGAGCTGCGTGTTACCAATGAAGAGCTTGTTCAAAAAACAGAAGAGCTTCAGGCTTCAGAAGAAGAACTTCGCGTACAACAGGAAGAGCTGCGCACCACCAATGCCGAACTGGAAGAAAAAGCCAGTTTGCTTGAAGAAAAAAATCAAGCCATTGAACAGGCCCGCCATGCTATTAACCTTAAGGTTGAAGAGTTGGAGACCACAGGCAAGTACAAATCGGAGTTTTTGGCAAACATGAGCCATGAGCTGCGTACACCGCTTAACAGTATCCTGGTACTGGCGCGTATCCTTAAAGATAACAAGCCTGCCAACCTTTCTGAAGACCAGATCAAATATGCCAGCGTTATTTTCAACGCCGGTAATGACCTGCTTACCTTGATCAATGATATCCTCGACCTTTCAAAAATTGAATCGGGCAAGCTGGATATGCAGAATGAAGATATTAAGGTAAATGATATTGTTGGCGATATGGAAATGCTGTTTGCCGAAGTAGCCAGCAACAAAAAGATCAACTATACCACAAATGTAGCTAAAGAACTGCCGCAAACCATATTTACCGATAAGGTACGTCTTGAACAGGTGGTTAAAAACCTGTTAAGTAACGCGTTTAAGTTTACGCCAGAAAATGGCTCCATTTCAATAAATGTAAGGCCGGGTGCAAAAGATAAGAGCATCAGCTTTGCCATCAAAGATTCGGGTATCGGGATCCCTGCCGATAAACAGAAAGTTATATTTGAAGCATTTCAGCAGGCCGATGGTTCAACAAGCCGTAAATATGGTGGTACCGGTTTAGGTTTATCTATAAGCCGCGAGCTTGCTTACCTTTTAGGCGGCAGCATAACCCTGAGCAGTGAGCCGGGTATAGGCAGCGAATTTGTGCTTACAGTACCTTTCGAAGCCAAAATAACAACTGCTACCGTAACTGAAGATATACTGCCAACTGCAGAAACCTTTAAAGCAACTGCCGAGTTTTTAGCACCGGTTAAAGCTGCACAGCGCGAGCCGGGCAGAGAGCCTTTGGTAGTAATTGTTGAAGACGATAAAAACTTTGCCAATATATTGCAGGATTACGCCCGTGATCATGGTTATAAATCAGTTATGGTGTATGAGGGTACCCGAGCGGTTGAAATTGTGAAGGAAGCCAGGCCCGATGCGGTTATATTAGATATCATGCTGCCTGGTAAAGACGGCTGGCAGATACTAAAGGAGTTGAAGAACGATGAGGATACGATGCATATCCCGGTTCACCTGATGTCGGCGGGGGATGCAGCGGCGAACCGCGTACGTAAGGAAGGTGCCATCAACTTCATGAAAAAGCCTATCAACACCGAAACGCTGGATAAGCTTTTTGCTGATATTATGGTACAAAGCGGTACCAGGTTTAAACAGATCCTGCTGGTTGAAGATCATAAAGCGCAAAGCCAGGCATTGAAAGACCTAATGCAAAGCCAGGGTATAACCGTCGACCAGGCCTTTGATGGTGAATCGGCGTTCAGGATGCTGCACGAAAACGAATACCAGTGTGTAATACTCGACCTTAACCTGCCTGATATTTCTGGTTTGGATCTGTTAGATAAGATCAAAGAGGTTGACCGCTTTGCTTCGTTGCCGGTTATTATTAATACAGCCATGGAGCTTGATAAAACATCGGTAAACAGGCTAATGCATTATGCCAATGCAATGGTAGTAAAAACCAATAAATCATCCGACAGGCTGATTGACGAGGTTAACCTGTTCCTGAACAAGATCAGCGAAACTGCAATTACCCCGGCGGCGCAAGCATCGCCGGCAGTGCCTGCAAAACCTAAAACCTTAACTAAAGGCAAGGATGCTATTAAAGGCAAGAAGGTGCTCATAGTTGATGACGATATGCGTAATATTTTTGCGTTGAGCAGTGCCCTGCAAAGCTATGACCTCAATGTAGAGATAGCCAACGACGGGGAAGAGGCCATAGCCAAACTGGAAGAAATAAGAGATATAGATATTGTGCTTATGGATATTATGATGCCTAAAATGGATGGCTACGAAGCCACAAGGCATATTCGCAAGCAAAACAAATGGGCTAAGTTGCCTGTAATAGCATTAACTGCAAAAGCAATGAAAGACGACCGCGAAAAATGTATAGCGGCCGGTGCTAATGACTATATCACCAAACCGGTTGATATGGACAGGTTGATATCGCTGATGCAGCTTTGGCTTGAAAGTTAATTATGGATACAGCGCAGGGAATTATATCAAATGCACAGGTTCATGAACTTATTGATATTGTAAGAAAGGTTCATGGGTTTGATTTTTCGGGTTATACCAAAGCATCGTTAAAACGGAGGTTGACCCGGATCATGCTGCTTAACAAGTTTGAGTTTTATGACCTTAAGCATGTGCTGATTAATAATGCAGATTTTTTTCAGGGCTTCCTGGAAGAAATTACGGTTAACGTAACCGAGATGTTCCGCGATCCTTCTTTTTATCGCGCGGTTAATGCCCAGGTTGTCCCGTATCTTTCAACCTATCAGCATGTGAAGATATGGAGTGCAGGCTGTTCAACAGGCGAAGAGGTGTATTCCATGGCTATTTTGCTGAAGGAGGCCGGTTTGGGAAAGAAATCGTTCATATACGGTACGGATATCAATACCGAAGTTTTAAAGGAGGCCCGCAAAGGGATCTATAGTCTGCGTAATATAAAAAGTTACGCCGAAAACTATCAGTATACTGATTTAAAAGGTTCAATTACCGATCATTTTACTATTTTGTACGATGCTGCATCGGTACACAATGAATTGAAGCAGAATACGTTGTTTTCGGTACATAATTTAATATCTGATACGGTATTTAATGAGTTTCAGATGATAAGCTGCCGGAATGTTTTTATTTATTTTGAAACATACCTGCAGGAGCGGATCCTTGACCTGTTTTATAAAAGCCTTTGCCCGCTGGGCTATTTATGCCTTGGCAGCAAAGAGACTATCCGGTCAGATTCGTTTAAGAGTAAGTTTAAGGTGATCAACCAAAAGGAAAACATTTATCAAAAAGTTGGGACCTGATAAAAAGTTACTGGAGAGATGGCATGCCGCCCAGATAGTGTTATTTGGCGGTTCGGCGGGCTCGTTCAAAATTTTGTTCCGGATCATAAAAGATCTTCCCGAAAAACTGGGAAAAACTGTAATCCTTATCATACACAGAAAGAAAAATTTTTTCAGCGAAATAGAAAAACTGTTTGCTGAAAATAGCCGTATGTACATGCGCGAAATTGAGGACAAGGATATTCTTAAAACGAATACCATGTTTATTGCCCCTGCAAACTATCATACGCTAATTGAAGAGGGCGGTTATTTTAGCCTGGATGTTTCAGAACCGGTATGGTATTCAAAACCATCAATAGATGTTACTTTTGAAAGCGCTGCCGAGGTTTATGGCGATAAGTGTATTGCCATATTGCTTTCGGGGGCCAACCAGGATGGCGCCGAAGGCTTACTAAAATTAAAGAAAAGCGGCAGCCTCACTATAGCGCAGGAGCCAGGTGACGCAGAAATGGCCGAAATGCCAAAGGCAGCTATAAATTTAGGCGCTGCCGAATACGTTTTAACACAGGATGAGATTTTTAAACTTTTACTTTCGTAACAATCAGCAACCCCTAATTAATATTAAATGACCCCTGTTAATATTCTTATTGTTGATGATAGAGAAGAGAACATAATTGCTCTTGAAGCATTGCTTGAGCGCGATGATATTAAGATATTCTCTACAACTTCGCCAAACGAGGCCCTTAAAATTGCCTGGGAAACCAATATAGCTATTGCTTTGGTTGATGTGCAGATGCCTGAGATGGACGGTTTTGAGCTGGTTGAAATGCTTAAATCAAACCCGCGTACCAAAGATATCCTGGTAATTTTTGTAACTGCTATTTCAAAGGAAGCCAAGTACGCCGTAAAAGGCCTCGGTACCGGAGCTGTGGATTATCTTTACAAACCGCTTGATCCTTACATTACATCGGCCAAGGTTGATTCATTTGTTCAGTTAGCCCGTACCCAGGCCGAAGTAAAGCAAAAAAATGATGACCTGCAGGATTATGCCATCGTTGTAAAAAACTCGGCCGATATCATCACTTCAGTTGATGCGCAAAGCCTCCGCATTGCTAACATCAACCCAACTGTCGAAAAAATAATGGGCTTCAGGCCTGCTGAGTTGATCGGCAAAAGTATTGTTGACCTGGCTATTGATGATCATAGGGCCGGATTTCGCCAAAAACTGGGCGAGATCATTAAAGATAACCTCAGCTTTGCAATTTTTGAATTTAAGTTTGAAACCTTTGATAAAAGGGTAATTTGGGTGGAGTGCAGGGCAGCATATCGCAATAAAACCATATTTATCAATATCAGTGATATTTCTCCGCAAAAAAGTTACCAGGAGCAGTTGATCAAATCAAAAGAAAACGCGGAGTACAGCAAAAAAGTAAAGGAAACTTTCCTGGCCAATATGAGCCATGAATTGCGTACACCGGTTAATGGTATTATCGGTATCACATCGCTTTTGCGCAAAACAGCCCTTACCGATCAGCAACTGGGGATGCTTGATCTGCTTGATACTTCATCAAAATCATTATTGGGCGTGATCAATGATGTGCTTGATATATCAAAAATTGAGGCAGGCAAATTCAGCATTGTGCGTACGGCAAATAATGTTTATGACATTGTAAATTCGGTTTTTAACCTGCTTAAGTTTAAAGCCGACGAAAATAATATCGAGTTTTTGCTGGATATTGAAGATGAAGTGCCGCAATACCTCATGTTGGATTCATTGCGCCTGAACCAGATATTGATGAACCTGCTGAGCAACGCGCTTAAGTTTACCGAAAGGGGATACGTGAAGCTCAAGATCACGGTACTTCAAAAACACAATGATAAGGTGAAATTGAAGTTCAGCGTTGAGGATACAGGTATCGGCATCCCAGCCGACAGGCTTAACCGGATCTTTGAATCGTTTGAACAGGCCGAAGAAGATACCGTAAGTAAATATGGCGGTACCGGGCTTGGTTTAACCATCGTAAAAAAGCTTGCCGAGTTAAAGGGAGGCGAACTTACCGTAAGCAGCCAGGTAGGCAGGGGCAGTACTTTTAATTTTGTAAACTGGTATACCATAAGCCTTAAACCTAAAGACAAGGTAAGCCCTAAAAAAGATAAGATTCTGCCGCCGTTTAACGGCGTGAGGGTGCTGGTAGCCGAAGATAACATGGTAAACCAGTTTATGCTCTCCAAAATATTAAAAGACTGGAATGTAGAGGTGGAGATGGTTGATAACGGCCGCAAAGTAATTGAGAAACTTAATAATAAAGAGTACGACATTATTTTAATGGATACCCATATGCCCGAAATGAACGGTTACCAGGCAGCTAAAACCATTCGTGTTGATTTTGAGGAGCCTAAAAGGAGCATTCCTATTATATCATTATCGGCAGCAAGTTATGACCATGAGCAGCAAGAGGCCTTATCGGCAGGGATGAATGATGTGCTTTCAAAGCCGTTTCAGCCTTTTCAGTTGCATGAAAAAATATCGAGGCTGTTAAAGGTGGATGTTTAAAACTCCAATCTGGTTTGTCCAACACCTGATACCTTTGCCTCGTGCTCAAGCAGCCATTTTTTGCGCCATACGCCACCGGCATATCCTGTAAGGCTGCCATCTGAGCCTATTACCCGGTGACATGGTACAACAACCCAAAGGTGATTTCGGCCATTGGCAGATGCGATGGCCCTTATAGCCAAAGGATTGTTCATCTGGTTTGACTGCTGGGCGTAGGTAATGGTTGCCCCATAAGGAATGCGCAATAACTCATCCCAAACCTGTTGTTGAAAGTCGCTGCCTTCCTGTTTAATAGGAAAAGTAAATTCTTTCCTTGTACCTGCAAAGTATTCATTTAACTGATCGATAGCGGTTTGCAGCAATTCTGTAGCAGCTGGTTCAATCTCGTAATCTTCGTCACGTATGGATACCGACGCTATAAAGCCGTCTTCTTCAGTAATGCGGGCAATGCCAACCGGTGTGCGGAAATAAGCTACAGGCATGAGTAATTGGTATGTTATAGCCAAAATTAAGCTAATTTTATTAGCTTGTCAAATGCCTCCCTTCACTCGCGGGTAATTATTACATTTGCGCTCATGAAACTGGTTAACGAAACATGGTACCTGCTAAAAAAAGAGATTTTGCTGGAATGGCGGGCAAAGTATGCTTTTAATGGCGTTTTGCTGTACGTGGTTTCAACCGTGTTTGTTTGTTACATTTCATTGAACCTTAATCCCGGCTTTTCAAACAGTAGTGGTTACGCGATAGTTTGGAACGTATTGTTTTGGATCATCATGCTGTTTGCATCAGTAAATGCTATAGCCAAAAGCTTCATGCAGGAAAGTAAAAGCCGGTTACTCTATTATTATTCCATTGCCAGTCCGCAGGCCATCATCCTGTCTAAAACAATTTATAATATTTTGCTGATGGCTTTATTAAGCACATTGGCATTAGTGATATTTAAAGTGTTTTTCCCCAATACCCTTGGCGACCCATTATATTATTTCCTTGCTGTTTTATTAGGGAGCATAAGTTTTTCTACTGTGTTTACCATGATCTCGGCCATTGCATCAAAGGCAGGTAATAATGGTACGTTGATGGCCATATTAAGTTTTCCGGTTATTATCCCGGTTATACTGGTACTCATTAAGCTGAGTAAAAGTGCCATGGATGGGGTAGACCGAAGTTTCTTTTACGGTAACATAGGTGTTTTGTGTGCTATCAATGCCATTGTTATAGCTACAGCGCTGTTACTTTTCCCTTATTTATGGCGCGACTGATTTGCTCCCTTTGCGCTAATTAACTATCTGCATTCTTTTACTGATCTAACTTTTGGCTAACGTGTTGGGACGAGGCATGCTGGTGCATTGCTGCAAAACGGCAAATTTTGGCGCTTTTCTTTACATTATTTTCTAATTTCATTTTAATTTGGATTAAGTCTAAATTAGTAATTACTTTTGCCACCGACTTAACCAAACAACAATGCATGCTAAAACCCTTACTTTAGTTGTACTTTCTTTTTTTGTTTCGGGCACGGTACTGGCGCAACAGCCAAACACCTCAACTGCCGAAGATTCACTTAATAACAATACCGTTAAAAGTTCGCTTTTATCCAATACTACCATAGGTGGTTACGGTAATGCTTTTTACCAGTATAATAACAATCAAAAAACGGCCAAGGTTGATCTTGAACGTTTTGTGTTATTTGTTGGCCACAAATTCAGCGATAAGATCTCTTTCTTTTCTGAAACCGAGTTGGAGGACGCCAAAGTAAACGGCGGCGAACCTGGCGGTGAGATCACTATTGAGCAGGCTTACCTGAAATTTAACCTTAATCCTAATCAATACATAGTTGCCGGTTTGTTTTTGCCAAGGATAGGCATCCTGAACGAAAACCACCTGCCAACCACCTTTAACGGTAACGAACGTAACTATGTAGAAACGTTAATTATTCCGGCCACCTGGCGCGAATTAGGCGTTGGTTTTTATGGCCGCTTAAATAACTTTCCTATAAATTACTCAATTGGATTGATGAACGGCTTAAGCGCCGGCGGTTTTACCCACGGTACCGGCATTGTTGATGGCAGGTTTGAAGGCCGTAACGCAACAGGTACCAACCTTGCGGTTACCGGTGCACTTCAATACTATCAAAGCGGTTTCAAAGCGCAGCTATCAGGCTACTACGGCGGTACTGTTGGCCTCCGCAAAACAGAGGCCGATAGCCTTGGCTTAAACTCGGGTGTATTTGGTACCCCGGTTGCTATGGGCGAGGGTGATATCCAGTATAACGGACAAGGTTTTTCAGTAAAAGTATTAGGCTCCATTCTTTCTATTAAAGATGCCGATAAGATCAACAGGGCTTATGCCAGTAATACCCCTAAAACCGCCTACGGTGCTTACGCCGAAATTGGTTACGATCTGCTTTACCGCAGTAATTATGGCAAAGTAAACGCCCCGCAACTCATTGTTTTTGTACGCGATGAAAAGCTGGACTTGAATGCCAGTATCGCCTCAAACGGTATAACGGATCAAACGCTTAATAAAAACTATGTGGTAGCGGGATTAACTTACTTGCCGCTTCGCAATGTGGTGGTTAAGGGTGATGTTAGGCTTGCCCATAGTGGTGTGCAAAACCCGGCGCTGATCATTAACCCAAGCCCGGTTGCATTGCCATACCAAACCAGTAATACTTTGATTAACCTGGGTATTGGATATTCATTTTAAACTTAAGCACCATGGATAGAAGAGAATTTGTTAAACAGTCATGCTCGCTATGCCTTGCGGCAGGTGCCGGTATGCTGGTGGGCTCGTTATCGGGCTGTGCTACCATACCTGTTTATAAAGCGGCTGTAGCAAATAACACGGTAACCGTTCCGGAAACCATTTTTGGTACAACTAATTTTCAAATGATCCAGCCTAAAAACCAGTACTATAATATCGGTTTAAAAAAGGAGGCTAACGGCACTTATACTGCGCTGCTGTTGAAGTGCACCCATGCCGATAATCAACTTACACCGGTTGGCACTAACGGCTACAAATGCGATTTGCATGGCAGCACTTTTAATAATGAAGGCCAGGTAACTGCAGGGCCTGCCGAGCGTCCGCTTAAAAAGTACACAACAGAAGTTGTATCCAATCAAATCATAATTCATCTAACTTAATTTTTTACCATGAAAAATACCTTACTTGGCCTGTCATGCATAGCTGCTGTTGCCCTTAGCAGCTGCGGAAAAGACAAAACACCTGTTCAAAATACAACTGTTGATGAGCAGGAAGTGATAACTCAGTTTGTTAATGTTGTAGGTAATCCAAACTACGCTGATATACAGGTTAAGGCCACAGCATTAAACACTGCGATAGTTGCCTTTTTAGCTACTCCGACAGATGCTAATCTTGCCACTGCACGTGTAGCATGGAAAAGTGCCCGTCAGCCATGGGAACAGGCCGAAGGCTATTTATTTGGCCCGGTTGAAGATAATTATTACGATCCAACTATGGACAGCTGGCCTTTAAACAGAACAGATGTTGATGCCTTGATAGGAAGCTCCGATGCCATAACATTGACTTCTGTTGACGCTCTTGACGGTTTCTCAAAAGGCTTTCACGGTATTGAATACATTATTTTTGGTCCGGGTGGCACAAGAAAAGCGGCCGATATTACCGCACGCCAAAAAGATTATCTGAAATATACAAGCGAAAGCCTGCTCAATACAACCACAACACTTCGTGATAGCTGGTTGGTAAAACCGGCTGATTACGCTAATGAGATCATCAACGCCGGAAAAGGAAGCACAGCTTTTAAAACGCGTAAGGACCTGTTTGTTACTATTGCAACTCAGATGGCTGCTATTTGCGAGGAAGTAGGTACAGGTAAAATGGCCGAGCCTTTCACAGAAAGGGATTCGACTAAAGACGAATCATCATATTCGCACAATACCACTACCGATTTCATCAACAATATACAAGGTGTACTCAATGTTTACACCGCGACTTATAATAGTGCTAAAGGTACTACAAGCTTAAGTGCTTTGGTTGCTTCAAAAAACGCAGCTTTGGATACCAAGATCAAAACACAAATACAAACTGCACTATCGGCAATGGCTTTGATAACCCCAACTTTTGAAAAAGCTATCTATGATAACCGCGACAAAATTTCAAATAGTCAAACTGCCCTGGCAACCCTGCAAGCCACACTTGAAGGCGATTTGATCACATTTATACAAACTAATATTAAGGACTAATTTTTAAAGTGAAGAAATTAAGCGTAATAGGCGCGTTGGTGCTTTTGGTGCTGCTGCTGGCAAAATGCCAGAAAGCAGCCCAGTTCTCTGCAGATAAATATGACGAGCGTTTATCAGGAGGTGATGCCACTGTGTTTGATATTACCTCGCACTCGTTTGGCAATATGTTTCCCGGACTTTCGGGCTATGATGCAGAGGTTCATAGTTTAGGCGACGCAGCATTCAGCAAGATATTTGTTACTGCGCCTGCACCTATTAATCCGGGGTTAGGAACTATCTTCAATAACAACTCCTGCATTTCGTGTCATCATAATGATGGGATCGGCTTGCCAACAGCCGGCGAATCAAATTCGTCGCTCTTAGTGAGGATCAGCATTCCCGGTACAGATGCGCATGGCGGCCCTCTTGCTGCACCTGGTTATGGTTTGCAATTGCAGGACAAAGCCGTTTTTGGAAAAACGCCTGAGTGCAAGGTTAATATTGCTTATAATGAGGTAGTATACAATTTTCCGGATGGTGAAAGCTATGCCTTGCGCGCGCCTACTTATACACTAAGCAATCTGTATACGGCTCTGTCGGCGGGATACATGTTGTCACCACGCCTGGCACCGCCAATGTATGGTTTAGGATTGCTGGAAGCTATACCTGAAAGTACTATCGTTGCTATGGCCGATCCTAATGATTCAAACGGCGACGGCATAAAGGGACATGCCAACTACGTTTGGGATGTAGCGACACAGTCGCGCAAACTGGGTCGTTTTGGCTGGAAGGCCAACACTGCATCGTTGCTTACCCAAGTTGCTGCTGCTTACAACCAGGACATCGGTATTACCAATAAGATATTCCCGGTTGAAAACTCTTTTGGTCAGTCGCAATACGATGGGTTGAAAGATGACCCTGAACTGGCCGATAGTACATTAAATGCTGTGAGATTTTATGCGGCTACACTTGCTGTTCCGGCCCGCCGAGATGTTACCGATGCTACCAATAAAAGGGGCGAATTATTATTTAAACAAGGAAAATGTGAAAGTTGTCACCGCCAAACCCTTACAACAGGTATAAATGTAGCTTTCAAATCGGTTTCAAACCAGGTGATCCATCCTTATACAGATATGCTGGTACATGACATGGGGCCAGGCCTTGCTGATAACCGCCCCGACTTTTTAGCCGGTGGACAGGAATGGCGTACTGCTCCGCTTTGGGGTTTGGGCTTGTTTGAAAAGGTTAATTATCCGGGCTATTATCTTCATGATGGCCGTGCCCGAAGTATTACCGAAGCCATTATGTGGCATGGCGGTGAGGCAGAGTCATCAAAAGTATTCTTTAGTACCTTGTCAAAAGTTGACAGGGATGCCATGTTGAGCTTTTTGAAGAGCCTGTAATTAGTTTACAATGATGTTTTGAAAGCGGCATGGAGCAATTCATGCCGCTTTTTATTTGTCCACTCAGGGTACTCTGCGAGAGACCCTGAGGGGACGTGAAAAACCATGTCATTGCGAGGAGCGGCAAAGGAATGAGCCGGGGCGCGACGTGGCAATCGCATGCTATACAGGGCGGACATGCATTGGCTACGAGATTGCCGCGCTTCGCTCGCAATGACATATTTTATTTATTACCAACTTGCGCTCGTTAACAAAACAACGCAACAAAAATTATACGTCAACAATTCATTAACCGTTCATAAAAAATGTGTTTTTTAGTAGATTGAAAAAATATCCTAATTTTATTTAATGCGTTTTTATTGGTTTTTGCTTATTGCGTTTGTATGTCCGCTCATAGTTTCGGCGCAAACCGGTACTATTACAGGTAAGGTAGTGCGGGCTGATACTAAAAGCCCGGTACCCAATGCAAGCGTGTTTTTAAATAATGCTACTTACGGCACTTCCACAGCCGAGGATGGTACTTTTACCCTGGCTGGAGTAAAGCCGGGCCAATACCAACTGGTAGTCACCGGTGTAAGTATTGAAGAATATTCTACAACTGTACTGGTTGGCCGCGAACCGGCAAAACTGAGTATTGAAGTTAACCAAAAAGTGCTGATGCTGCGCGAAGTGGTGATCAGCAGCAGTGCCGACTGGAAAAAGAACTACGAACTGTTCAGGAAAGAATTTGTTGGCGATACCGAAAACGGCAAAGAGTGTAAGGTTACCAATCCGCACATCCTTAATATAATTTACCATAGAGGCAAACAGCAACTGGAAGCATCAGGCGATGAGTTTTTAGTGGTGGAGAACCTCGCGCTGGGATATCGCACTAAATTTTTGCTAAAAAACTTTTTGTACGATGCTATTGAGCACACCATATCCTATTCGGGAAGTGCTTTGTTCGAAAACCTGCCCGGCAGTGCTGCTCAGAAGAAGCTTTGGAAGCAGAAACGCGAGCAGGCTTACTACGGATCTGCTCAGCATTTTTACCGTTCACTTTATAAAGGTAAACTAAAAGAGGAAGGGTTTGAGGCGCATGATTTTACGAGACAAATTAACCCTGAACGACCTGAAGAAGCGGTGCTGATGCAGAAGATGAAAAAATACCGTGAAGGCCCGCGCGATTCGGCAATGCGTTACTACAATCTGTCGAAAATGACCAAATGGTATCGTGAAAACCTGGCCAAGCTGCCTTACCAGGAATTTGAGATCCTGCGTAAAACCCCGCAGGACGGCATCTATGCGCTTACTTTTCCGCACTTTTTATACGTTGCCTATACCAAACGCGAAGAAACTACAGAGTTTAAAGATGTTTACCATCCGCTGGATATGCCCAACTACGAAACCAGCATCATGACCAAATATTCGGGCTATATAGCTTTTGATATGAATGGCATTGTGGTATCAAGTCCAAGCCCGCTTTATGAGGGCTCGTGGTCAAAAGCCAAGCTCGGCGATTTGTTGCCGGTTGATTATGAGCCTGGGGATTGATTTGGTTCACCGGTTGATTAGTTCACTGGTTCATTGGTGTTGTGCAATGCAGAATTTGCGTCATGCTGATATACTAATGAACAAATGAACAAGTGAACAAATAAACTAATTGACTACCTTTACCGCACAATTTAATATGAAGTTTATTTATCAAACATGGTGGAAGGTAGCAGCTGTTTTGCTGGTATTATCTACCTTTTACACCGGCCTGGTTTTCAAAGCGCCGAGGCTGCCAATTATTCACGAAACCATCCGTAATTTGTATTTCCACGTACCTATGTGGATGGGTATGCTGACGGTATTTGTGGTATCGGTTTATTTTAGTATTAAGTATCTGCAAACGGGTAAAGAGGAGCATGACTTGGCCTCTGTTGAATGTGTTAATACGGGACTGCTGTTTTACAGTTTAGGGCTTTTAACCGGCATGTTATGGGCAAAATATACCTGGGGCGAATTTTGGAGCGGTGACCCTAAGCAAAACAGCGCGGCGATTGCATTTTTACTGTACTGCGCTTATTTGGTGCTTCGTAACTCTATTGATGAGGAGCAAAAGCGGGCCAAGATCTCGGCCATCTACAACATCTTTGCTTTCCCCATTATGATTGTGCTGATATTTGTTTTACCCCGTTTAACAGATTCATTGCACCCGGGCAGCGGCGGTAACCCTGCATTTGGTAAATACGACCTTGATAACGGCATGAAAATAGCCTTTTATCCGGCCATGCTGGGCTGGAGTTTTATTGCCCTTTGGATAGCAACTATCCGCTACCGCATCCGTTTAATTGAGAATAAGAAGAACGCTATAAATTAAGATGAAGAAATTAACGCTTTTATTGTTGCTGCTTACCTTTTGTACCGTTGTTTTTGCACAACAGGGGCAGCAAGTTGAAATGGCAGATGCTCTGCGCCAATCGGGAAAAATTTACGTAGTTGTTGCAACTATTTCCATAATTTTTGTTGGACTGGCCATTTACCTGTTTACTATAGACCGCAGATTAAAAAAAGTCGAAAACGAAAAGTAGTTCAAATAATATGTTTAAACAATTTAAACATATTTTTCGTGGTAGTGTAGGGTAGTGTATAGGGCACACTAACTAAGAAATATTTGCAATATTGATAAAAATTGTACCAAATTTGCTCACTTTTTTAAGAGATTAATATTTATACAATAGTTATGGCTACGAATATTTTGATTGCCGACCAAGAAACACACTTCTTTAGCGACGTGTGTAAAAACTTCGATTATGCCGCCCAATTCACCAAACACGATGCAGGCCTGCTTGATCAAATTAAATCATGTAACAGTGTTTACCGCTTCCGTTTCCCTATCCGCAGGGGCAACGGTTTCGAGGTAATTGATGCCTGGCGCGTTGAGCACTCGCACCACCAGTCGCCGACCAAAGGCGGCATCCGCTACAGCGAAATGGTGAACGAGGATGAGGTGATGGCCCTTGCCGCACTCATGACCTACAAATGTGCCATTGTTAATGTCCCGTTTGGCGGTGCCAAGGGAGGTATCAAAATAAACCCTAAAAACTACACCGTAAGCGAGCTGGAAAACATCACCCGCCGTTATACAGTTGAGCTGATCAAAAAAAACTTTATTGGCCCAAGCATTGACGTACCTGCACCTGACTATGGATCGGGCGAGCGTGAAATGAGTTGGATTGCTGATACTTATGCCACCATGAACCCTGGTCAGCTGGATGCTATGGGCGCTGTAACCGGTAAACCTATTGCCCTGCATGGTATTGCAGGCAGGAGGGAAGCCACTGGTCGTGGTGTGGCCATTGCTACCCGTGAGTGTGTAAGCGTTGGTGAGGATATGCAAAAGATCGGTTTGCTGCCGGGCTTATCAGGCAAAAGGGTAATTGTACAAGGCCTTGGTAATGTAGGGTACTATTCGGCTAAATTCTTATCCGAAATGGGGGCGATCATAGTTGGGCTTTGCGAGTTTGAAGGCGCTATTTATAACGAAAATGGTTTAGATATCGAAGCTGTATTCCAGCATCGTAAAGCTACAGGTTCCATTTTAGGTTACGCTGCTGCAATTCAGGAATTTACCAATACCATGGAAGGTCTTGAACAACCATGTGATATTTTGGTACCTGCCGCTCTTGAAAATCAAATTACAGAAGCAAACATCCGCAACATACAGGCTAAGATCATTGTTGAAGGCGCTAATGGCCCAACATCGCCCGAGGCCGAAGCGATATTTTATGCGAATGGTGGGATGATTGTACCTGATATGTTTGCCAATGCAGGCGGTGTAACCGTATCATACTTTGAATGGTTAAAGAACCTGAGCCACGTAGCTTTCGGCAGGATGAACCGCAGGTTTGAAGAAAATTCCAACCTTAACCTGGTAAACATGGTTGAAGGTATCACCGGAGTAGCTTTAACCCAGATGCAACGCTCAACCATTATTAAAGGTGCATCAGAGCTTGAGCTGGTAAACTCGGGACTGGAAGATACCATGATCCGCTCATACCATGAGATCAGGGAGATATACAAAAGCAATCCGGAAATCGGAACGCTGCGTAATGCTGCCATGGTTGGTGCTATTAATAAAATAGCGGTGTCGTACCAGAACTTGGGTATCTGGCCGTAATTAAGGATTTAATAGTTTTATATATAGCGAGGTGGGTTTGAAAAAGCCCACCTCGTTTTTGTTTAAATTTTAAATTTGCGTCAAAATTATTAGTATGAAGACGGCAGATGTATTGAAAAATAAGGGACGAGATCAACGAAAATTTCAAGCTGCTTTGAAACCATATTTAGTGACTTTTTATGTGTTGTGTTTTTTTACGTTTTTTTATTCTGTATTCAATTTTAGGGATGTTTTGATTGATTATAAGCTACCACTGCTTTTAGCAAGTGTTTTTGGGCTTATTGGTATTCTTTTCACTAAAAGTAGGGAGAATTATTTTTTTGCCTTTCTTGGATATGGATCGCTGCTGGTTGGGATTCCATTATTTATTAACAATGCTTTTGCCTATAACCAGACAATCGAAATTAAACTTATAATCAACGATAAACATCACGCAGCAGGTAGGCACGGACCTTCTGTTGATGTTCGATATGATAACTTTGATAAGGAGATTAATGTAGATGATAATGCAGATTTAGATAGCTCATCATATATTGTGCTCCATGTGAATAAAGGTTTTCTGGGGTATTATGTAATAAGGGATACCAAGCTGGTGAAAAACTAATTTCCGCGATAGGGATCGTAGCGTATACCGGCCAATGAGCGTAATGCCTGCAGGCGTATGAGCGTAGAGCCCGGGCCGCAGGCATCGCCAACCATTGCAAAAAAAGGATAATTTAATAAAGTCCTCATCAGGATGCGAAGCAATTTTCACCCCCACGTCATTGCGAGGAACGAAGCAATCGCGAACTATACAGAGTGGCTCTGCGAGTAGGGGATTGCTTCGTTCCTCGCAATGACGCTGCTTCTTGAATATCATATTAAGAATGATTCTAAATAATACATATGTCTTGTAATAAACATTATTCGCTGCATGTTTTGTATTTTTGCAAATCGTTATTTTAATTATATAAACCGCGGATGAAAAAAAGTGCAATTTTTGGTCTTGTTGTTATCGCTATAGCTATAGCGGTTATCATTAGTGTTTATTCAAGCTCAAGCACCTATGCTTCCTTTGCCGAAGCACAGCAAACCAGCAGCGAACTGCATGTAATAGGCCATTTTAGCAAGGGGAAGGAAATGGTTTATGACGCCACTAAGGATGCCAATTATTTTTCATTTTACATGAAAGATAATAAAGGCGAGGAGCGTAAAGTTGTTTTTACCGGTACCAAGCCCGAAGATTTTGAGCGTTCAGAACAACTGGTACTTACCGGCCAGATGGTTGGCATCGAGTTTCACGCCTCAAAGATCCTGATGAAATGCCCATCCAAATATACCCAGGATAAGTTAGAAGTTACAGAAGCAAAGGCTAAGCAAGCCAGCATTTAATCATTTTTGATGAATACAGTTTTTAAGGGCGAACACCTTTTACCGGGACAAATCGGCCAGTTTTTTATTGTTCTTTCGTTTGGTGCAGCCCTGCTGTCATTTATAAGTTACTATTTTGCTACTACTGACGATGCCGGCAAGGCCAACAGTAGCTGGCAGCGTTTAGGCCGTTTAGGTTTCTACGTAAACTCTATCTCTATTTTAGGAATGGGCACCTGCCTGTTCTATGTGCTTTATAATCATTATTTCGAGTATCATTACGCCTGGGCTTATACTTCGCGTTCATTGCCTGTTTATTACCTCGTTTCCGGTTTCTGGAACGGGCAGGAGGGAGGCTTTTTGCTGTGGGCCTTTTGGCAGGCTGTTTTAGGTAATGTACTTATTGCAAGGGCCAAGTCATGGGAGCGCCCGGTGATGACTGTTGTGGCCCTGTCACAAGTGATATTGGGTACTATGGTGTTGGGCATCGATATTTTTGGTCAGCGCATAGGTAGTTCACCATTCCTGTTGCTGCGTAACTCGGGTATCGAAGCGCCTATATTTTCACAGCCTAACTACCTCGAGTTTATAAAAGACGGGCAGGGAATGAACCCATCGCTGCAAAACTATTGGATGATTATTCATCCGCCAACGTTGTTCCTGGGCTTTGCATCAATGATTGTTCCGTTTGCTTATGCGGTTGCCGGACTTTGGCAAAAACGCTATAAGGAATGGGTTCAGCCTGCTATATCGTATGCTTTGTTTGGGTCTATGATATTGGGTACCGGTGTTATTATGGGCTCGTTCTGGGCATATGAATCGCTGAATTTCGGTGGTTTCTGGGCTTGGGACCCGGTTGAGAACGGTTCGATATTCCCTTGGTTAACAATGGTGGCGGCTTTGCACGTGCTTATTGTGTTTAAGAATACCGGTCACTCATATTTTACAGCTACATTGCTGGTACTGCTGAGCTTTGTATTAGTATGGTACACTTCATTCCTTTCAAGGAGTGGTATTTTGGGCGAAAGCTCTGTTCACGCTTTTACCGATCTTGGTATGTTTTGGCAGCTGGTGATCGGGATCCTGATATTCCTTGTGTTATCTGTTGGGATTTTGGTATGGAGATGGAAAGAATTACCTATCACCAAAAAAGACGAAGAAACCTACTCACGTGAGTTTTGGATGTTTGTAGGTTCGGTATTTTTAGGATTGTCATGTTTCCACCTTATCATTGTTACATCTGTACCGGTTTGGAACGCTATGTTCGGTACAAAAATTGGTCCTGCTGATATAAAACATTATAATGTGATCCAGTCGTCGTTTGCGTTTGTGGTGACACTGCTTACCGGCTTTACCCAGTTCCTGAAATATAAAAAGACTGATATTACCCGGTTTTTTATTACTACCGGCGTTTACTTCGTATTTGCCATATTGATTACGCTGCTTGTTGTTTACCTGAGCGGGGTTTACCGTTTGAGCTTTGTGTTTAACCTGGTGATGTGTGGTTCGGTTTACTCGGTTATTGCCAACGCTAAAGTTTTGGTAGACGCTTTTAAAGGTAAATTTAAGCTGGCCGGTTCGGCTGTGGCGCATTTGGGTTTTGGTTTGTTGATGGTTGGGGCCGTTATTTCGGCCGGTACCAGCAAAGTAGTTTCTGAAAATGTAAGCGGCGTGGTTAATGTACAGGGCTTTGATTCCAAAGCTGGTAACGCACGCGAAAATATCATGATCTACAA
>NZ_DASVOB010000710.1:0-31626 GCF_036383575.1 Mucilaginibacter sp. | reverse complement strand
TCGGTTAACTCGATGTATGACTCTTTAATATATTCAGCTACGCCTGCCATTTTTATATTGTGCTTAAGCACGGGAACAAGGATTCGAACCCTGATCAAAGGTTTTGGAGACCTCTATTCTACCGTTGAACTATTCCCGTGTATCATTTATAATAAGAAAACATAAGTTTGCCGTTGAAGGCTAAACTTATGTTTTCAAATTAACCTTTTTGAAATGTTATTATTTAACGATTTCAGTCACCTGACCAGCACCTACTGTTCTGCCACCTTCACGGATAGCGAAACGTAAGCCTTTTTCCATTGCAATAGCGTTGATCAATTTTACGTTGATTGTAACGTTATCACCTGGCATAACCATTTCTACACCTGGTTCTAATGAAATCTCACCAGTAACGTCAGTGGTACGGAAATAGAATTGTGGACGGTATTTGTTGAAGAATGGAGTGTGACGGCCACCTTCTGCTTTTGATAATACGTAAACTTCTGCTTTGAAATCGGTGTGAGGAGTTACTGAACCTGGTTTGCAGATAACCATACCACGACGGATATCAGTTTTTTCAATACCACGTAACAATAAACCTACGTTGTCACCAGCTTCACCGCGATCAAGGATCTTACGGAACATCTCAACACCAGTTACAGTTGATTTCAAGTTTTCAGCACCCATACCAAGGATGTCAACTTGCTCACCTGAGTTGATTACACCACGCTCAATACGACCAGTAGCAACAGTACCACGACCAGTGATTGAGAATACGTCTTCAACAGGCATTAAGAAAGGAAGATCTGTCAAACGTGGAGGGATTGGGATGTAGCTATCTACAGCATCCATCAACTCCATGATTTTACCAACCCAGGTAGGATCGCCGTTAAGACCACCTAATGCAGAACCCTGGATAACTGGGATATCATCGCCTGGGAATTCGTAGAATGATAATAATTCACGAACTTCCATTTCTACTAATTCTAATAATTCCGGATCATCAACCATGTCAACCTTGTTCATAAAAACAACAAGTGCAGGTACACCTACCTGACGTGCCAACAGGATGTGTTCGCGGGTTTGTGGCATCGGACCATCAGTTGCAGCAACTACAATGATTGCACCGTCCATCTGAGCAGCACCAGTAACCATGTTTTTCACATAATCCGCGTGACCTGGACAGTCAACGTGTGCATAGTGACGGTTAGCTGTTGAATATTCAACGTGGGCAGTGTTGATGGTAATACCACGTTCTTTTTCTTCAGGAGCCGAGTCAATTGAATCAAATGAACGAGCTTCTGATAAACCTGCATCAGCCAAAACCTTAGTAATAGCTGCGGTAAGGGTTGTTTTACCGTGGTCAACGTGACCGATTGTACCGATGTTTAAGTGCGGCTTACTGCGGTCAAACTTTTCTTTTGCCATGATCTATAAATTATTTTTGTAGGTTAATTTTAACTTTAATGTATGTTTTATAACACTGAGCCAACAATGGGATTTGAACCCATGACCTCTTCCTTACCAAGGAAGTGCTCTACCCCTGAGCTACGTCGGCTAATTTTTTGTTCATTGGTTCACTCGTTATATTAGTTCATTGGTTTTTCCCGGCTGTCCCTAATGAACAATTGAACTAACCGACTAATGAACCAACCGAGCGGAAGACGAGGTTCGAACTCGCGACCTATAGCTTGGAAGGCTATCGCTCTACCAACTGAGCTACTTCCGCTTATTCAGTTTTAGGTTTACAGTTTTCAATTAGCAGCTTAACCGCCCATGACACCCATTCCTCAAACCCTTTTAATCAAGTCAGCAGTTTACAATCCCGTTAACTTATTGCTAACTGCGAACTATAAACTGCCTACTCAATATGTGGGGGGAGAAGGATTCGAACCTTCGTAGCCGAAGCAACGGATTTACAGTCCGTCCCATTTGACCGCTCTGGTATCCCCCCAGTAGTTGTTTCCGGATTTGTGATGTCCAAAATTGAAGCTAAACACCTCAATCCGAAAAAAACTGAGCCTCCTATCGGGATCGAACCAATGACCTACTGATTACAAGTCAGTTGCTCTACCAGCTGAGCTAAGGAGGCTTATATTTAAATTTGCCTTTTCGTTATTTAAACCTGAAGTGGCTTTCGATAACGGAGCGCAAAAGTAATAAGCTTTTTGATATTTTAAAGAACTATTTTAACTTTTTTTTGAGGCGTTAAATACCTCCCCGAAAGGGACTGCAAATCTACAAAAAATAACACCACGTCAAAATTTTTTATCAAAAAAAATCGGCAGGCTAAAAACCTGCCGATTTAAGCTTAAAATAAGCCTTATTGTAATATTAAAAACCCTCTTCTGCTGCTGTTAAAACAGCTTTTTTGGCTGTAGCGTCAGCAAGGACCTTCTTTTGTTTATGCTTTTCAATTTGCTTCCTCAGGCTTTCAACCGCCAGATCGGTAGCTTCCTCAAAACTCTTACACTTCTCTTTTGCGAATATCTGATTGCCGGGTAGTAATAATTTGATCTCTGTTATCTTATTACATTCATCTTCCACATTCTCAAGCTTTAAGTAAACTTCACCGCTAATAATATGGTCATAAAACGTATCAAGCTTGTCCGTTTTCTTCTGAATAAAATCTAAAAGTTTCTTGTCTGCGGTGAAATGAATTGACTGCACTGTAATTTTCATGTTTCCTCCTTTTTAAGCCTTTGGATGGGCGAGTTTATAAATAGATTTTAATCGTTCAACTGAATTGTGCGTGTAAATTTGGGTGGCGCTAAGGTTAGCATGTCCCAAAAGTTCTTTAATTGAATTTAAATCGGCCCCGTTATTTAGCATAGTGGTTGCAAACGTGTGCCTGAGCACATGCGGGCTCCGTTTATTTTGGGTTGATATGTTGGAAAGATATTTCTGCACTATTAAATAAATCAATTTCGGATAAGCATCGGCTCCTTTATTTGTAACGATTAATGTAAAGGAATTGTTATCGAAATTTTGATTTTTCTTTAACTCCAGATATTCGGGCAGCAGGATCTTGAGCTCATTATTAACAGGGATGATGCGTTCCTTGTTGCGTTTGCCCAATACCTTCACCACTCCCCCATCAAGGTTAAGATCCTGTTCCTTAATGCCTAACAATTCGGCAAGGCGTATGCCGGTACCAAACAAAAGTTCAATAACAAGCTTATCGCGCAGGCCCGGAAAATCATTTGTAAAAATGTCATCACTATCTAACATTTTTGTGAGGCGCGCATCTTCAACCACTACGGGCAAAGTTTTAGCAACCTTTTGCGACCGCACCCTGGATACCGGGTTAGTTTCAACAACACCTTCCCGCAATAAAAATTTAAAGTATTTGCGCAGCGTGGCCATCTTGCGGTTAACCGAACGGCCCGTAAGTTTTTGATCAATAAGCTCAACCATCCAATTACGGATGTCATGATAGCTTACCTGCGATGGATGAGTAATAACCGGCTCGGGTGCGGGATCGGCACCGCCGGGGTTGTTTAAAAAGCGCATGAACTGATCCAGATCAGACTGATATGCGGAAACAGTGTGCACTGAGTACCGCTTTTCATACTTGATGTATTGGATAAAACGCGCTAAAAACATAAAAAACTATTTATACATCCGGGATGATGAATGTACAAATAGTTTTAATATAGTGTCAAGAAATTAATTAATTCTTTTCAACAAAAAAGAATTAAACAGTTTCCTGGTTCAAACCTTGTTTATATATAGCATGTTTAACAACATGACGACGGGTTACAGATTTCTTTTCGAAAGCCTGACGACTACGTAGTTCTCTTAAAACACCTGTTTTTTCGAATTTCTTTTTGAAGCGTTTCAATGCTTTGTCTAATGATTCGCCGTCTTTTACGTTAATAATGATCATAATTCCTAAAATACCTCCTTTCAAGGGAGGGCAAAGATAATCACAATGTTTTGAATATCAAAGAGAGAGCAGGAATTATTTTTTGATTCTGAAGATTATTCATTCAACGCTATCAATGACTTTCAATTTTTATGATCATTTCTTTAAAAGTGTATCTAAATAATCTTTCAAGCCAGGATTTGATGGTAGCGGGCCATAAAGCATCACCACTTTAAAATTCTTATCAATAACTACAGTCCGCGGAACGGACAGTACTTTGTAAGGTTTTAATGCTATAATGTCTGCAAATAGCTGGACGCCTTTTGCATTAGTTCTTTTTAAATAATCTTTCCATAGCTTTTTATTGTCGTATACACTCAGTGCAACAAATGCAATATCCTGGTTACCCTCATATTGTTTTTTTAATTTTTCAAAGCGGGGCATCTCCTCAAGACACGGGCCGCACCAGGTAGCCCAAAAATCAATAAAGATAACCTTTCCCTTTAAACTACTCAGCTTTACCGGCCGGTTATCGGCGTCAATAGCGGTAAAATCCTTAGTCATATCTCCGGTAGTAAATTCCAGCTTGCCGCTAAGTGTTTCCCGGGCAGCTTCCCGGTACCTGTTATTTTTTATCGAATCTATTTTAGGTAGAAAAGTAGCCAGCACTTTTTTATTATCAATGTGATTTATCTCATAAACCAACTCATAAGCGTATTGCCAGTCTTTTATCCGGGCGTCAACAGGGGTTTGATTTCTTTTATAACTATCGAGGATGCTGTAATAATTGCTCCTGAATGCTTCAAGTTTGAGATTGTCGACCTTCATGAGATTTACAGCATATTTATCCCATAAGGGATCAAGCAGCTTTTTTGATTCAGCAAACACAGAGTCCCTTTCACTATCAGATACCCTGTTTCCTCTGATAAAGAACCCGGCTAACAATTTAAAGCTGCTAAATAGGTCGGCTTCTATACGTGCCTTTTCAATATCAGCAAAATCCTTTGGCAGCTTTTTGGTAGCTTTAAGTTTATCACGCCGTGCCTGGGCTAATTGCAAAACCGTATCCAGCGTTTGCCTTAGCGTACCTCTTATATTAAGGCCTCCATTCAAATACGAACCTGATTTGGGGAACGGCACAGTCTTCAGGTAATCATCGGCCTCGGCTCCAGCACCATGAAATACGGATTTCTCGGGTGCATTGTAATCCACAACCACATTCAGCACGTCACCAGGCGAAAGATAAAGCTCATTTCGTCCCAGAAAAAAATAGTTAGCTTCCTTTAAATTGAATTTGACAGAGAAGTTTCCGTTCATATCAGGCATGATCTGGAGGTTATTCTCAAAAGGCTTTAAATATGATAGTTCAGAATAGTCAAATAGTATAGCCCGGTCATTAAAGTTCACAAGTTTCCCGGATATAGTCACTTCATTGTTTCCATGTTTTAAGTCTGATACCTTGAGAAGACCGCGTGAAACCGGATGCTCATTAACCTTCACCCCATTATCAATTTTAATAACAGGCTGTTTTTGCTGAGCAATAATTGGATTGTGAAATAGAAAAAGTAAAAACAAGGGCAAGATAAATTTGATTTTCATGAAAGGTTTAAGATTATAAAAACTAAGATAGCCTGTTTTATAAACGCCATTTGTTAAATAGTCTTAAATCTAAATGATCTCTCCCTTAACTCCTAACCCGCTTTTGATGGCAAACGTTAATAAACAACAAAGGCCGCCAATGGCAGCCTTTGTTGTTTTAAATATACTTTGAGTTTAATAATTATTGTTTATCCCAATATATCCTTGTATTAAGCGCGTCTGCACCCTGACGGGCAATCACAGCATTGTAATTAGCCGTGTTAAGATCACTTTCTGTTTGCGGGTATTGTTGCCTGCGTGGGATTTTCTGGCCTGGGCTTAATGAACCTGGAACCGGATCAAGCAATTTAGGCAAACCTGTACGACGGTATTCTGCCCATGACTCCCAACCGTTGCCTAAGAAACCGGCAATCCATTTCTGGGTCATGATCTGATCCATAGCTGTTGTAGCCGAAAACTGAACTGCTGCCTGCGCAAGATAAGTGTTTTCATTAGCTGGGGTAACACCGTTTTGTTCTAATGATGCTGCTACACCTTTTTTATAGTAATCAGCGGCAACACCGTCACCACCGACTATCCAGCCAAGGTGGGCAGCTTCTGCCTGAGTAAACATAATCTGTGCATATGAAGTCCAAACAGTTGGTGAAGCCTGACCAGAAACGGCTGTACCTATTAACGATATGTTGCCTGGCTTAGAACGTGTACCCTGATTGTAATCACCTAAAGCATCACCATATGTACCATACGGTAAACCTACGTAAGTACCTGCTGCAGTTGGCGCCGCATAAACAGATAACCTTGGGTCATGAAGATTAGTTAAGGTATTAACAACTAAACTGCTTACCGCGTAATCATAACGGTTACGGTAGTTAGTGTAGTAAGGGTTTTCGTTAGTTTGAGCTGCAAGGTAAGCATAAACCGCATTTTCGCTGTTTGAGCTCATCAAACCACCTGCAACTGCCTTGGCATACTCGGCTTTCCCGGTAGCCGGGTCAACTTTCGAAAGCCTTAAAGCCATGATTGCGTGTAATGAATTGGCCCAGTGTTTCCATTTGGTAGCATCTCCGCCAAATAAAATATCCTGCTGCGGATCGAAAAATGCGCCGCCGTCAAACTGAGCCTGTGCTTCGTCAAGCTCTTTCATTAAAGCTGTATACACATCTTTCTGAGCGTCAAACGCCGGAGAAAAGTTAGCCTTACCATTTAAAGCCTGAGAGTAAGGAATATCGCCCCAACGATCGGTAATAGTCAGATAAATAAAGGCTGTAAGAATCCTGGCCGTAGCGATTTGATTTTTGGTAGAACCGTATCTCTTAACAATCTCCTGATCCTTTTTAGTTGGATCGGTGTTAACGTCTATTATCGTTTTTAAATCTTTTAACGGACCGGTGTAGTAACCCTGATAATCATATTGTTTCAACGAAAACAATGATTCGTTGGTATAAAAGGTTTCTGCCAGGTACTGTGAATATAAATTGCCTGTAAACGCGTTGATATTGGTTGTAGCACCCGCACCACTAACACCGCCCAGATATTGAATAGAACTTGACAATAAGAAGCCTGGCAACGCATTTGGCGATTGGTTAGGGTTAACATTCACGTCGCCCCCGGTTTTACACGAGGCCAGGATAATCATACCCGCCCCAACTATATATTTACTAATATTAGATATTCTTTTCATGATTTTTGCGCTAATTAGAACGTTAACTTGATGTTAAACCCTAAATTTCTTGTGTTTGGCAACTGACCACCTTCGTAAAAAGAGGTTTGCAATTGAGATGGGTCTACTCCTTTTAATTTAGAATAGATCATCCAAGGATTTTGAGAAGTTATGCCAAAATAAGCTGTTTGGAACGGCAGCCTGCCCAGCATCTTTTTAGGGAATGAATAACCTACGCTAACTTCCCTTAATTTAATGTAAGAAGCATCGTAAGTCCATTTTTCCCAGATTTGGCTATATGACTGCTCATATAGGGTACGGGTTTCAACGTAAGTAGTATTAGGTGTACCGTCTTCGTGAACACCTGCTACTAAAACACCGCCACCATCGGCAACTGAGTTACGTTTTGGGTTGCCCTTAGCATTGTTGCCTACAGTTTCAATACCTAAACCAGAACCGTTAAGGTTTTGCTGAGTAACTGACACAAATTTGCCGCCTTTTTGGAAATCAAGTGAGAAAGCCAGGATAAAATTCTTGTAGTTAAAAGAGTTAGTAAAACCACCTGTGAAACTTGGCAGCATACTTCCTAAATTAACGGTATTGTTTACAATAGGTAAGCCATCATCACCAACTACGATATTGCCGTTTTTGTCGCGGGTAAAGCCCGAGCCTATAATCTGGCCATAAGGCTTACCTACTATACCGTTAACGCCAAAGCTTGGTGAACCAACAAAGCCAAAGCTTTGGGTACCTGCAGCCTGGTTACCGCCCGACGCTGTATAACCGCCTAAACCATCAGGAGTAACTTTCAGGTTGTTAAGGCCAGGATATAGCGATATAACTTTGTTTCTGTTGAATGAAATATTGAAATCAGCATTCCAGGTAAATTCTTTTGATTTGATCGGTGTACCGCCAAGAGTGATCTCGATACCATTGTTCCTGATTTGACCTGCGTTGATCACTGCTGTAGAATAACCAGAAGTACCGTTTACAGGCAGTGGCAGAATCTGATCTTTTTGGGTACGTGTATAGTAGTTGAAATCAAACCTTACACGGTCTTTAATGAAATGCAACTCGGTACCAATCTCGTACGAAGTAGAAAGTGATGGCTTCAGATTTGGATTAGGCAGTGTGTTTGGCACAGTTTGAATTGCCGCATTACCTGCTTTAGTTGGCCCGTAAGGCGTGGTAGTTAAGTTATAAGTTTGGTAAATTGAGTAGATAGGAGCATCAGAACCCAATTTAGCAGCAGAAAGCCTTAATTTACCAAATGTAAGAATGTCATTTTTCGGCATCAGTTCGGTAAACACGAATGAACCTGATAAGCCGCCATACCAATATGAATTATTATTTATTGGTAAGGTTGATGAAATATCGTTACGAGCGTTAAAATCAAGATATAAGAAATCCTTATACCCGAATGATGTAAAACCGTAATAGCTGTTTATCCTTGATAGTGCTTTGTAACTAAATGATGTTGGAGCATTTAAAGAGTTGGTAAGCGTATACAATTCAGGGATAGAAAGGCCACCATTTGTATTACCAGAAGTATACAGGTAACGGTCCTGACGTGTTTCGGCATATAAACCGGCTTTTACAGAAAGATCTTTAAAATTGTGGCTATATGCTAAGTTAGCAACATAGTTATTCTCTTTGTAAGTGTATTGGCTTTGTGAATATGAATCGGTGTTAACAGTACCCGAACCTACACGTGAGTTATCATCACGGTTTAATAAATCTTCCCTGGCAATTAACGACAAAGATAGATCTTTAGTAAACTGGTAAGAAGCAGTTAAGTTACCAAATACACGATTGTTGTTTGACTGCGAAGTATTCACATAAGCCTCGGTGTATGGGTTATCCCAGTAGTGTGGCGTTAAGTCGTCAGGACTTGTGATGTTCCATGAAGTATAAGTACCATCAGCCCTTCTGTAATTCTTAAGTTTGTCAATTTCAACATCCCTGTGAAACCACTGGCTAAATGAACCGGCAGTTTGGGTTCCGTAACCTTCCTGAGGTACGTTATTTGAATTGATTTGCGAAAAGTTGAAGTTAGCGCTTACTGTTAATTTCTTCGTTAATTTAAGCTCGCCGTTCAAACCAACGTTGTTACGTTTTTGGTTACTGTTAGGGGTAATACCAGTACGATCGATATTAGTATACGATACCCTGAAGTTGTAATTATCGGCAGCTTTTGAAAAGGCAGCGTTAGTATTGTAAGTAACACCTGTACGGTAAAAATCACGTACGTTGTTTGGCTGGGCCACAAACGGTTTTAACTTACCAAAGTCAGGATTTGAAGGATCCCAGAAATACCATGGCGCATACAGGGTACCGTCCATTTTAGGGCCCCAGCTTTCATCAACACCATAATCGTAAATTTTTACACCATTAAATTTCGCAAATGATGCCGGAGAACCATTGTTAGGATCGTAGGTGTAAGTATCCCATTGCGTACTTGTACCACCGCCATACTCATTTTGATATTGAGGCAACTGATAAACTTTTTCAAAGGTTGTTGATTGGTTTAATGAAACACCAATCCCTTTATCGGCGCCTTTCTTCAAGGTTACCACAACTGCACCTTCAGATGCACGCTGACCGTAAAGCGCGGTAGCAGCAGGGCCTTTAAGCACTGTTAGCGACTCGATATCATCGTTGTTGACAGCGTTAGGATCGGTAACAACACCGTTAACCACATAAATAGGATTAGCACCCGATAATGAATTGACACCACGGATACGAATAGTTGATGTACCAAATTTAGCACCGGAGCCACCTAACACCTGTACACCGGCAATTTTACCGGCAAGGGCAGTGTTAAGGTCAGATTGCTTGGTAACTGTGAGGTCATCACCTTTTACTTGCTGCGCGGCATAGCCCAATGATTTTTGTTGCCTTGAGATACCTAAGGCAGTTACAATCACCTCGTTAAGGCCTTTAGCCGAAGCTTCTAAAACCACTTTAAGGTTTGTTGAACTGCCAACAGGAACATCCTGTGTAGCGTAGCCAATAAAGCTGAATGTTAAAATCGCGTTATTTGAAACGCTGAGTGAAAATTTGCCGTCGACGGTAGTTTGGGTACCGGTTGTTGTACCCTTTATTTTCACCGATACGCCGGGAAGAGGAAGACCGTCCTCTTTGGCTGTTACCATACCGGTAACAGTGTGATTTTGCGCAAAAAGCTGAGTTACAGCAAATACGAAACTGCACAAAATGAGTAGTAATCGTTTTTTCATAGAAAAAAATTAGCTAATAGTTAAGGCAGCAAACTTAATATCGAAGGGTAAAATAAAACAACATAATAATGTAATATTTCCTTTACAGGAATTTATTTAACCATGGAGAATATTTTAGGAAATAACTAACAAGAAATTACCTTTGCGGTCGTTAATACCATATGGCCGATTAGATCCGGCCGGTAATAAGTCAGTTAATATTGTTAATTATAAATTAGGAAAATGCGCGAGGCATTTTCCTAATTTGCTTTATAAGCCGTTGTAAATCAAAAGACAACAAAATTAACTTTGGCGATAAATTAAAGAGGAAAATCAGCACCAAAGAGTCTGCAATATTACATCAATCTTGGTAAAAGAGACTTGATAAAACGCGTCGGAGGGAGTTGGATTCGGGCACAAAAACATCAATAAAACATTATTTAAATCATGTTTTTTTAGCCACCAAATCAGTGTAACAATATATTTACGTGATATAAACCAAGATAAACAACACTTTGCCCGCGATTAAATGACACAAAACCGACAATAGACAAATGCAAAAAATAGCGATTTGTAACACAAATACTATTTTAAATGCCTTAATTATTGAAAGGAAAGTCTGCTTGAAAGGCAAAACAGTAGCCCATCTTCTATCCCTTCAGCACTTCTCTACTAATCACAATCTTCTGAATCTCACTTGTACCTTCACCTATGGTGCAAAGTTTGGCATCGCGATAAAATTTCTCAACCGGGAAATCCTTGGTATAGCCATATCCGCCGAAGATCTGCACAGCTTCCGTAGCCGTACGTACAGCCGTTTCAGAGGCGAAATATTTAGCCATGGCCGATTGTTTCGTTACCGGCAAATGCCTGTTCTTTAAATCGGCGGCCTGCATTATCAGCAGTTCGGCAGCTTCAATTTCGGTAGCCATATTGGCCAGCTTAAACGCTATCCCCTGAAAATTACCGATTGGCTGTCCAAACTGATGGCGCTCTTTGGCATATGCAACAGCTGCTTCAAAGGCGCCTTTGGCAATCCCTAATGAAAGGGCCGCTATCGAGATCCTGCCACCATCCAGAACCTTCATCGCTTGTTTAAAGCCTTCTCCTTCAACACCCAATAAGTTCTCTTTAGGCACACGGCAATTGTCGAAAATAAGTTCGGTAGTTTCGGAGGCACGCATGCCCAGCTTGTTTTCCTTTTTACCATGCGTAAAACCGGGCGTACCTTTTTCAATTACCAGGGCAGAAATGCCGTGCGAATCACCTTTATTACCTGTACGTACCATTACTACCGCAACATTACCCGATTTGCCGTGAGTTATCCAGTTTTTGGAGCCGTTAACCACATAATGATCGCCATCCAAAACGGCTGTTGTATTCATGCCCAGCGCGTCCGATCCGGTATTAGCCTCCGTCAACCCCCAGGCGCCAAGCCACTCGGCAGTGGCCAGCTTGGGCAGCCATTTAAGTTTTTGTTCTTCGTTACCAAAGGTCAGGATATGTCCTGTACAAAGCGAATTATGGGCAGCAACCGATAAACCTATAGCACCGCAAACTTTCGCTATCTCACTTATCACGGTTACATATTCAAAATAGCCGAAGCCTGAGCCTCCATATTGTTCAGGTACAAAAACACCCATCATGCCAAGCTCGCCCAGTTGCTTAAATAAGTCACCAGGGAAATACTGAGCCTCGTCCCATTCCATTACGTGAGGTTTAATATAGCGTTCGGCAAAGTCTTTGGCCATCTGACCAACCATTTGCTGATTTTCGTTCATAGCAAAATCATACCCACCGGTTGATTGGGTATCTGTTAACAAAGCATCCATACATTTTATAATTGGTTACTAACAAAATAACGTATAAAAAATGAGATTGGTTTGCCTGTAAAAGCCTGCAAATCAAGAACGATTTAGTATCTGGTATGAATTATAGGTTTAGTTGAAATAGGGTGGTTTTGGGAGGGGAAAATTTGCAGAAAATATTTTTCACAGGGAGGAATAAATTTAACGCGATTGCGTGTATAATGCCCGGGGAGTAGCAAAAAAGCATATTTCCAAATCAATATGCCCTACCAACTGTGCCCCGATTACTGCGAACAGAATTATGGCGTTGCCTCCGGCCCGGGCTGTACGTTGCAAGTCCTCGCCTTTCCTGCCACATTCCCATCACACGCTGCGGGCTTTCCTCTACCATCCCTAACGCGGGCATTTTCGGTAATAAAAAAACAATGATTAATAATCGGCCAGCACCACCAGCTTATCACAAATAGGCGTGATACGTTCCCTACCATTCAAAAAACCAAGCCCAACCACAAACGAAAAACCGGCAACTATGCCGCCCATTTCTTTGATAAGCTCGCTGGCTGCGGTTACCGTACCGCCGGTAGCCAGCAGGTCGTCATGCAGTAATATATGCTGACCGGGTTCAAAGGCATCGGTATGCAGTTCGATGGTGGCGGTACCATACTCCAGTTTATATGCTTTTTGTTTTATGGTGAAGGGCAGTTTTCCGGCTTTACGTACAGGAACAAACGGAACCCCCAATTTGGTAGCCAGTGTAAGCCCGAACAGGAAGCCCCGGCTTTCGATACCGGCCACTGCATCTATCCTTGTGCCTTGCAATTGCTCAACAAAAGCATCAATGATATTTTCGCACAATGCGGGATCTTTGAGTATAGGCGTGATATCTTTAAAAATAATCCCCGGTTTCGGAAAATCGGGAATATCCCTTATGGCTGCTTTAATTTGCTGAGCTATCATTTGAAAACTAAATAAGGCCCAATTTTACGCAAAATTCCGTCATTAAGTATGGCAATATTTTTCAGGTCGGTCAAAGCATTGTAATTACCATGCTCATCACGGTAAGCAACAATAGCATCCATTTGTTTGAAGCTTAAATACGGAAAGCGCCTGAGTTCATTAAATGTAGCCGTGTTAATATTTACTTTAATTATGTGCTTGCTATCAACCGCAACGCCTTCTTTTATCTGGTTATACTTGTCCAAATCAATGCCATAAACTTCCTTTAACTGTTCCTTACTGTAAAATCCGCCTACCCTTTCCCGATAATGAATAATGCGCCGGGCAAATGCCGGGCCTATCCCCCTGATCATGGTAAGCCTCGCAGAATCAGCACTGTTGATCTCAATTATTTCCCCCGGTTCAGCTTTATTGATATGATAGGCAGGGCCATCGGGAAGATTAATGTACGGCTCAATGCGTTTGTATTCAACAGGGCTGATGCTGTACATTTTCTGCACATCGCCTTTGGTAAAAAAGCGTCCACCTTTTTCTTCGTAATGTTTAATTACCTGTGCCTGGCGCTCAGTAAGGCCGAGTTTTATCCAACTGCTAAGCGGCAAATTATTGGGGGTAAATTTAAAGAGCGCAACAGGCGTGGTCTTATGATCACCTGCGAAAGTGCGTTCTTCTGCTGTAAGATCGCCGGTTTTATCGGCATTGGCTATCGCTTTATCAAAAGCCTTAAAATTTATTGTATTATCTTTGCGGTTTGCCTGAAACACGTAAGGGGCTAACAAAGCCATTGCAATTAAAATAATCAACACTACCATTCCGTTCCACTCTTTTTTAGTGACAGAGAGGTAGTTTTTAATTTGAGGCCTCATTTATATATGTTCCTGGCGTTAAATTAAATAAAAATTTAGGATATTTATTTGTTAAAACATACTGCTATTTAAAACAATGAAAGTTATAACCACCGAAGAGTTTGCCAAAGCCACCAAACTGGATAAGTTGAAAATGCCGGGCCTGGCCGCTTTATTGATGGAGCTAATGAAAATAAACCAGGTTAACGACTTGTTTGCCCAGGCACAGCCAAAGCAAGGCCCCGAGTTTGTTGATGCCATATTAGAAGGTTGCGGCATTGATGTTGAATTTGATGAGCGTGAGTTGCGTAACATACCTAAAGATGGCGCATTTATAGCTATAGCCAATCACCCTTACGGGGGCATTGAGGGCATGGTATTGTTAAAGATACTATGTATGGCCCGCCCCGACTCAAAGCTGATGGCCAACTTCCTGCTTAAAAAGATCCCTAATCTTGCCGATTATTTCATAGCCGTAAACCCTTTTGAAAACGTTGAGCACTCATCAAGCATAAGCGGTTTAAAAAACACCCTCGAACTGCTGAACCAGGGAACCCCAATTGGGATTTTCCCAGCAGGCGAGGTATCAACCTTTAAAGTGGAGCAAAAACAGGTAACCGACCGCATGTGGCACCCGGTTGTGGGCAAGATTATTGCCAAAGCAAAAGTGCCTGTTGTGCCCATCTATTTCCATGGTAATAACGGCCTGTTGTTTAACCTGCTTAGCCTGCTGCACCCCGCGCTGCGTACCGCCAAATTACCCTCAGAGTTATTTAACAAACACGGCCATACCATTAAACTACGCATAGGCAAGCCTATCAATGTAACTGAGATCCCCGACTATACCAACAGTACCAAGCTCCTTAACTTTTTGCGTGCACGTACCTATGCTTTAGGAACTGGGCTGGAAGAGGAAAAGAAGATCTTTAGTCCGCGCAACCTGTTTAAAATTAAACGCGAAGCCGAAGATATTGCTCCAGAAATAGATCGCGCCATCCTTGAAAAGGAAATTGAGCCACTGCGTGAAAATTATAAAGTCTGGACGGAAAAAAACTACGAGGTATTTATTGTACCTACCTCAACTATCCCTAACGTGATCCGCGAGATAGGCCGTTTACGGGAGATCACCTTCCGCGAAGTTGGCGAGGGCACCAATAAAAGTATCGACCTTGACGAATACGATATCTACTATCATCACCTGTTTATCTGGGATTTTGAGGCTAAAATGATAGTAGGTGCGTACCGGATCGGTTTAGGCGATGAAATTTTTTATAGCGTAGGCAAAAAAGGATTTTATGTAAATGAATTGTTTAAGCTTAAAACGCAATTTATCCCGGTATTGCGCCGCAGTCTTGAGTTAGGCCGCTCGTGGATCCGCAAGGAATACCAGACCAAGCCGCTGCCACTGTTCCTGCTGTGGAAAGGTATCCTGAAATTCCTGATAGATAATCCAAGGTATCGTTACCTGATTGGCCCGGTAAGTATCAGCAACTCTTTCTCCAAGTTTTCCAAATCACTTATTGTTGATTATATCAACCGTAACCATTTCGACCATGAAATGGCGCAGTATGTCAAACCGCGCAAAAAATTCAAGGTCGACTTTGCAAAAATTGATACCGACCTGCTCATGGCCGGCGAAGACAGTTTTAAAGGCCTTGATAACCTGATATCGGAAGTAGAAACCCGCAACATGAAGGTCCCGGTATTGCTTCGCCAGTACATTGCCTTAAACGCCAAGATCATCAGCTTCAATATCGACCCTAAATTTGCCGATTGCCTTGATGGCTTCCTTGTGCTCGACCTTGAAAAGGTGCCACAGGATATACTGGATAAATTAGGGAAAAATTTATAATTCTATACATAAGCTTATATTAAACAAAATAAAGAGCCCTGCCAGATTATTGGCAGGGCTCTTTATTTTGTTTAATATAGAAGAATTATCCCACTAATTGTTAGATAACCTCGTAACCCATAGGTCCCTTAAATACTATATTGAATGATTTTACGATTGTTATTTTCGGGGTTGTACCATTGTTTGGTACTACATCGAATGAAATAGATAAAACATTACTGTTTATTTTTTTTCCATCGGTAATATCTTCATCCAAAATCTGGTCACTACTGTCACAGCCCTCACAGCTTGAATGCGAGTAAACATATACCCGATTACTCATATCAAGATCAGTTTTAAGATATCCTCTTGGACCATCGAAATCTTTAATAAACCCAGGAATATAGCTTTGTAGTTCAGCTGGAGTCAAATAGCGTATAAGCGTTTGCTTTATATTTTTTATAGTAACTCCGGTTGATGATGAATTAACAATACTCGGATTCCATACAATTTGATAAGAGTTTTTATTTATCGTGAATTCGTATGATCTTCCGGCATTTCCTGGTTCAATGCTTAGATATTCGGTTCCACTAAATGTTGGAGCGGCTGACAACGTCATTAAACCTAATGGCGAAGTATATAAAGGAACATAACCAGTTGCGGTTGCCTGATTTTTACTACCAGGTATAACCATACTCATATTAGTCAATGAATAAACATCGGTCGAAGCGCCTGTAAAAGTATAAGAGGTGTTAGTAGTTAAGTGAACATATTGCCTGGTGCTATCGGCACCTGCTACGCCGCCAAAAATGCCGTTGGATGTATTTTTTATAGACCCTCCCAATCCTGATTTTAAAGCATCGTGAAGTGCCGTTTTAAGTATAGAAGAGCCCACTTCTTTTAACGGACCTAATTCGGCTAAAGCCCCCACCTGCAATGCCCCGTTTATAAGACTTCCAAACATACTCGGTGAAGGTGGCGCAGGTTGAGCTATTGTTCCTGTTATACTACCCTGAGATGTGCCATTAAGGGTTAGGTTACTCACATTAATAGAGTTAACCTCCCAACTCATTAAATTACTATTAGCTTCCTTGGTACCCACTATCGGATCGTAAGCCATTTCAAATTCAGCCGCATACCAAGTACCGGTTGCTGTAGTTTTAAAGGGCTGTGCTAAGGAGGTAGTATTACTGATTACGGTTAAATCCACAGCGTTAGATGCAGAATAACTAATTGCCGCCGCGCCGGTTGCTGCCCGTTGTATCAAAGTATGCGTAATATTACTGCTCGGTATCGGGGTAATAGGGCTTAGATAAAAATAGGCCCTTAAAATGCCCCTATATTTGTTATATAAAACAAAATACAACGGCGGGTTAAGTTGTGTTGTATTAAAAGTATTATAAACTAATTGCCAACCATCGGCTGCCTTAATGTCCGTAGCATAAAGAAGTGGAAAAGATTGATTTGAACCGCTTGCCCAGGGCTTCAAAATCGATGTCCCTGTTGGTGTAGGCATGTAATCACCGGTTTCCCAGCTAAAATTATAGGGTGTAATTGCATTTACACCTAAACTTTTCTTTGAAGAAATATTATCAGATTTCTTCAAATCTTCCATTGCATTCTTTTTACAGGCATTTAACAATACAATAGCTGTTAAAATCAAGAAATAAATTGGTTTTAATTGTTTTTTCATACAGATTTGTGAGTTTTGGTTTATTATATATTATAAAAATACATAACAAAACAATAGACATATACATAACTACATTATATAATTGTTAAATTATTTCTTCAAAAGAAATACAAATAACCAAACCAATTAAAACATGCTCAAAAGTATAAAAACACAACATTACCCTATTAAAAGACAATTACTGTAATCCAACAAATTAACAGCCTGATATACATATTAAATAATAAAAAAAATTATTAAACAACAAAGCGCCCTGCCGGATACCGACAGGGCGCTTTGTAATATTTCGTTTTACAATTACCAGCTGTAACGCAAACCAAATTGCATTTGCCAGCGTGAAGCGAACAAATCAACTGAGTATGGTAAACCTGGGTTAGTAAAGTTGTACGTTGGGTATGATGTCACATTACCATCCTTAACAAAGGTAGGGCCACCAGATGCTCCAGGCAGTTTGCTTACCGGTGTTAAGCCAACACTTGCTGAAGAGTTGAAAGTGTTTGGCGAGAAGTAATACTGACCCCAGCTTTTCTTCAACAAATTAGTAAGGTTGATGATGTCATAAGTAAATGTGATCATCTGTTTGTGTTTACCGTTACCAAATTTAAAGTCTTGGGTAAAGCGGAAATCTAATTGGTTATTCCATGGAGTGAAAGCAGCGTTACGTTCAGTAAATTTACCACGACGTGAGCTTAAGTATTTGTCGGCATCAATGTAAGCATCAAATGCTGCTACCTGTTGTGCGGCAGTTTGTACTACTACACCATTTTTCACCTGATCAACAATAAACTTAGATGTTTCGCCCCTGTTAGGGATGTAAGCTAAGCTCAATTGTTGGCCTGTTCCGTCGATAGCATTTGGATAAGTATCCCAGGTATATGGATTACCACTTTGCGCGCTAAAGAAGAAAGTGAAATTAGCTGTATAGTTGTGTCCAGCATCCCAATCGTGTTTGAAATTTACATTTGATACGATACGGTGACGGATATCAAAGTTTGAATTTGCCAAACCAGGATTGTTAGGGTTTAAGGCCTGGTTTAACTGCCAGTTCGACTCCATTGAGTTACGGATACCATTGGTAACATCTTTTGAGTGCCCGTAGGTATAGGCAACAGACGCATTTAAAGCACTCTGAGGATCAAACTGGGTAAATTTAGCTATTTGTACTGTTGCACTGTAACGGTAACCTTCACTGGTGTTTGATAACAGGTAAGCGTTGGTATATTTTGAATTGATATTTTGTTTAATAAAAATCGGCTGTAAATGCTGTGTATCATAAGGATAATAAGTTACACTATCCTTAGTGTTCACCTGTTGAAATTTCAAATCATGAACAACTTTGGTGTAGATACCTTCCGCAGTGAATTTCCACTGATCATCGGTAGTATAATCAACAGCTAAGCTACTTCTCCATACCTGTGGCATTTTGAAGTTGTTATCGATCATATCCACCTGGGTAGCACCAGTAGGACCAGTATTAAAGTTTTGGAAAGCCGCATTTTGGTTTACATAACCTAAGCCGCCGTTTGGAGAAGATTTCACAGGATTTGTACCAGGAGCTTGCGTTGATTTATCATAAGCACCATAAGTAGCACCATTGTTATAAAACGCATACCCAAACCATGCAAACGGAACACGACCAGTAAACAAGCCGCTACCACCACGCAAAATAACGCTTTGGTCGCCCTGTACATCATAATTAAATGACACGCGCGGGTTCCACTCTATGTTGCTCAGGTAATTCTGTTTGATATCCTTTGGTTTCGTGTATGTGTAGGTGGTACCATAGTTAGGATCAACAGGAGCATTGGTTGTTTTATCGCTCAATGGCTGTTTGTTTGGTACCCCTGCATAATCAGCACGTAAAGCTACAGTCAATTTGAAATTATCAGTTAACTGAATTTCGTCCTGACCATACAAGCTTAACAAATTAACTTTAAATTGTGCTGATGGATGCGCTAAAATATAATCACGGGTATTATCAGTATAGTTAAAGTTAGCACGAACACGCGAAGGGTTATTGGCAATAAAGTTTTCAATGCTGCTATAAGCGACACGACCGTTCCAGGCGTTAACGAAGTTATAAGTAATGTTATAAAACTCATTGTGTGTACCGAAGGTAAAAGTATGTTTACCTTTTGTCCAGGTTAAGTTATCAGTAAACTCAGCAGTTTTCTGATGCATATCAAAAATGGCGGCCTCGCGGTCAGTACCCATAAATATAGTTGTACCTGGAGAGCGACCAGTAATTTCGATTTGTGGCAGTGATGGATCAGAGTTAGGGTCACGATAATCATGTACCGCTGAATATCCTAATACCAAGCTATTGCTCAGGTCGCCTGAAAATCTTGATTTTAACTCGGCAACAGTTGAAGTTGAGTTATTATGCGAAGTGTAATCAATACCGCTAAAACGGAAGTTTTGCTGATCACGCTCTAAGTTAGTAGCTTTTGAGCTGATGGTATTGTTACGGATAGTTAACTGGTTGTGATCATCAATATTCCAATCCAAACGGTTAAAGAATTTGTTTGAGTTAGAGAATATCGTGGTGTTATTATATGTACCCGGATCGATACCACCAGTAAATGATTTAAATGCAGTAACCAATTTATCACCATCGGCCTGGCTCAGGATATTGGCCGCACCATTGTGATCAAGACCACGGATAACAGGGTCCTGCCTGCGGGCAATTTCCTCGTTGGTAAAGAAGAATAATTTGTTTTTGATGATAGGGAAACCTAAACGGATACCAGTTTGGTAATCATGAAAATCGTTAAGTTTTGATCCGTCGCCACCTAAAGCAGCTTTGGCGTTGTTTGGTCCCACCATAAATGAGCCACGGCCGTAACCGTAAACAGCACCGCTAAAATCATTTGTACCACTACGGGTTACAGCATTGATACTACCACCTAATACGTTACCAATTTTGATATCGTAAGGAGCAACATAAACCTGGATATCCTGGATAGCGTCAAGAGAGATAGGGCTTGTACGTGTACTGCTACCAACCTGGCCCGAAGCATTGTTCTGACCGCCTAATGAAGGGCTGAAACCGATCGCATCGTTATTGATAGCACCGTCAAGCGTTACGTTATTGTAACGGTAGTTGGTACCCTGAAACGAGTTGTTATTGCTTTGAGGGGTATTTCTTGTTAAATCCTGTAAGCTGCGGTTAATTGACGGAGCAGTACGGATCTGGTTTTGACCAATACGGGTGCTTGCACCTGTTTTAGCCGGACCAGCCGATGCTTTTACTTTAACTTCCTGCAGGGTAGTAGTTTCGTCCTGCAATACAAAGTTTAAAGTAGCGTTACCTAATTGAAGGGTAAGATCGCTTTTTTCGTCTTTTTTATAACCGATAAAAGTTGCGGTTACAGTGTACGGGCCGCCCGGGTTAATGTTATTAACCGAAAAACGGCCTTCGGCATTGGTTTGTGCACCATACCTGGTACCTGTGCTGGTATTTAATACAGTGATGGTTACACCAGGCAGTGTAGCACCTTTTTGATCTGTAACTTTACCAGTAAGTACCGAGGTGGTGATCTGAGCGTTTGCAACGCCCCCAACCCCAATAATTATTAGTGTTAAAATAATAAAGTAGAGCTTTTTCATTTGTGATTTTTTATTGCACAAAATTGCCCCACCAATGTTAAGTTTACATTAACATCAGATTATTATATTAACAACTACTTAATGATTTCTTTTTTACTTAACATACGCCTATGGAAATAATGAATAAAATACATGATTATCAATAACATACAAAAACACACTACACCATAATGTTAAGTTTTCATATATCACCTATAGAAGATAAATTACACAACTATGTTCTTTACAGCTAAAAAAATGCCCTTATTATTTGGCATTTAAAGACCATGGTAATGAGCACTTTAACAGATACTTAATACATAAGTAGCCAAAATCAACTTTTGATTCTCAGCTTATTAAGCAATTGGTTTAACAGGTATGCAGGGGCAATAACTAATGACTTGATATTAAGCCCATTTTTTGCATATAACGGTTCGCGGCTGTTACCTATTAGTAAGGCAGATAACGAAGGAATGAATACAGAAATGCATAATGACCACATGGCAGGCCCACCGGCTTGTTGCCAGCCTACAAGCTCCATTATACCATAGCTAAAGCCTAATAAAATAAACAAGATAAAGTAAGATATGATTGGCGAAAGCTTTAAATAAAAATAGATAGCAATGGCTATGACAAATGAGGCCCAGTTAAAATAGCCATTATAAACACCGAGGAAAGCCAAATGCGGAAACGGGATCGACCAGATTAGTCCAAACACACTGAACGCTAAAGTTGGGATACAGATATAATGTATAATTTGGTTAACCTTATCCTGGTGAGCTTCTTCATATTCACTGAAATATCGATCAGCCGGGCGTTCATCTTTACTGGCAGCAGTTTTAGCCGGTGCCTTCTGTTTATTATTTGATGTTTTTGCAGTCACGCTGTAAAAATAAAAAACCCTTTCAGTTTTTGGGCCGAAAGGGTTTTGTTTAATTTTATAATGATTACTTGGCAAACGCTACCGAACGGGTTTCCCTGATAACGGTAACTTTAATTTGCCCAGGGTAGGTCATTTCTGTCTGGATCCTGTTGGAGATATCTGCAGCCAATACTTCTGACTGTGCATCGCTGATCTTTTCGCTTTCAACAACTACACGTAACTCGCGGCCAGCCTGGATAGCAAAGGTTTTTTCAACACCAGGATATGACAGTGCAAGTTCTTCCAGTTCTTTCAAACGTTTGATATAGCTTTCAACAACCTCACGACGGGCACCCGGACGAGCACCTGAAATAGCATCGCAAGCCTGGATTATCGGCGATAACATTGAAGTCATTTCAATTTCATCGTGGTGGGCACCTATAGCGTTGCAAACTTCAGGATGTTCCTTATATTTTTCGGCCAGTTGCATACCCAAAATAGCGTGTGGCAGTTCCGGGTTATCATCAGGCACTTTACCAATATCGTGCAGTAAGCCGGCACGTTTAGCCATTTTAACATTTAAACCAAGTTCGGCAGCCATGGTAGCGCAGAAGTTTGCCACCTCGCGCGAGTGCTGTAACAGGTTTTGCCCGTATGATGAACGGTAACGCATACGGCCAACCATACGGATCAGTTCAGGGTGCAGCCCATGAATACCAAGGTCAATTACCGTGCGCTCGCCTATTTCAACAATTTCTTCTTCTATTTGCTTTTTAGTTTTAGCAACAACTTCTTCAATACGCGCCGGGTGGATACGACCGTCGGTAACCAAACGGTGCATAGCCAAACGGGCTATTTCGCGCCTTACCGGGTCAAAGCCCGAAAGAATAATTGCCTCCGGCGTATCATCAACAATGATCTCGATACCGGTAGCAGCTTCCAAAGCACGGATGTTACGGCCTTCACGACCGATGATACGGCCTTTGATCTCATCATTTTCGATATTGAAGATCGATACCGTGTTTTCAATAGCACTTTCAGTAGCGGTACGCTGAATAGTTTGGATAACTATTTTCTTAGCCTCTTTAGTAGCCGTAAGCTTGGCCTCGTCAACAATATCCTTGATCTGGATCATTGCCTTTGTACGGGCTTCTTCTCGCAGGGTATCAACCAATTGATTTTTGGCATCATCGGCAGATAAACCGGCAATGGTTTCCAACTGCTGTACATGCTGGTTTTTCAGAACTTCAACCTCATCTTGTTTTTTAACCACTATCTCGGTTTGCTTTTCAAGATTTTTGCGGGTGTTGTCAAGCTCGTTTTCCTTGCGGTTAACGTTTTCCATACGCTGATTAAGCGATTGCTCTTTTTGCTTAACACTATTTTCACGCTGGTTTACGGCATTGTTTTTATTGTTCACCTCCTGCTCATGCTCAGCTTTCATTTGCAAAAACTTCTCTTTAGCTTCAAGCAGTTTGTTTTTCTTCAGGATCTCGGCATTGTTTTCAGCGTCCTTTAAAATCTTTTTCACTTTATTCTGAGCCGAGGCTTCCTGGTCTTTAAACAATTTTCGGAGCAGGAAGCGGCCTATCAAAACGCCAATTATGGCGCCTACGAGCAGGCCGATGATAACGTATAGTAATATGTCCATTTTAGGTTTGGTGGTGTTATGTATATGTAAATAAAAAAACCGCAACTAAATTTAAGTATCATGTATTTAAAACTTCATTTCGGATATTGGGGACCATGGGTTGGTTAACGTTAATCGCAACTAACGCATGCCTCTTGATCCGCTTAATATTGAAGCGTTAAGTTTTTAATAGTGAAACCTAAAATTTAACTGCGGTTAAATCTTAATGTGCTCTGTATGTATATTATATAAAGAACGATTATTACTTCGAAAAAAACTCTGTCAACAAATGATCTAAATGATAAACCTTTTCGGTTACCTCTGTATCTTCTACGGTAACTTTCTTTTCTGCCTTTAACGATGAGGTGGCATAATGCAACACACACATCGAAAGCAAATCCTGCTTATCCCTAACCGCATAATTTTCCTGATATTCTTTTATCCGGTCGTTGATCAGCTTAGCCGCCCTGCGTATTATTTCTTCTTCCTCCATGTTCACCTTTAAGGGGTAAACGCGGTCAGCAATATTTATTTTTATTGAGATTTCTCCCATTTGAGCTTTTCACTTTTTGTACTATTTTTTCAATAATACAATACACTTATCTATTTCCTGCACAAAGTCGTTAATTTTTTGCTTAATGTCAACACTTTTTTCATTTGTTTCAGAAAAAGACTTGGCAACTTTAACAACTTTTAATTTTTCTTCCAGTTCTTTTGTCTTGGCCTTACTGGCATTAAGGGCTACTGTAAGGGCCTCGCTCTCCAGTTTTAAAAGGTCATTTTCCTCCTGCAAAGCAGCGCACAGTTCAATCAGGCGCTCGGTTTTATCTACAATTTTATTTAACTGCTCTGCTAAAGAAGGCATCTTTTTTATTAGTGAATTATTGAATTAGTGAGTTAGTGAGTTTGCAAATAATTGAAATACTAATTTATTAATTAAATAATTCAACCGTCTCACCAAATCCGAAATCGAAATTCCGAAATCCGAAATTACTTCCTGATCTCCGCTCCGGCTTCTTTTCCTAAATTATAAATTAATTTCTGCATAATAGAATCAATTGCCTTATCCGTTAACGTTTTTTCAATGTCCTGGATGATAAAGCTCAAAGCATATGATTTTTTGCCTGCAGGCAGTTTATCGCCCTGGTAAACGTCAAACACATCAACTTCCTTCAGCAATTTACGTTCGGTACGCTGAGCAATCTGTTTCAACTGCCCAAATGATACGCTTTGATCTATCAGCATAGAAAGATCACGCCTTACAGCCGGGAATTTTGAAACCTCCTGGTACACGATCTTATTTTTACGGATAGCCGCCAATACCAGATCGAAATTGAAGTCGGCATAAAATACCTCTTTATCAACATCTGCCTTTTTCAGTGAAGCGCCTGCTACCGAACCAAATTTCACCAATTGCTTGCCATTAAGCATGTATTGAATGCCAAACGACATTTTTTTACAGGTTGCATCCTCAACTGTAAAGTTGCTGATGTTCAGGCGCTGCAAAATACCATCAACCACAGCCTTGATATTATAGAACGACACCGGCTTTGCTTTCTGGTTCCATTGCTCACTTGTGTTAGCACCTGTAATGAAAATACTGAAACGCTGAGTTTCGATATATTTATCATTTTCCAATTTGTAAACCTTGCCAAATTCATAAAATTTCAGATCCGCACTACGGCGGTTCTGATTATAAGCTATGGCTTCCAAACCAGAGTATAGCAGTGTTTGGCGCATGATATCCAAATCGCTGCTCAATGGGTTCAGGATCTTAACGGCAGTATCCAGGTTATCTGAATAAGCAGATTTGGTAAGCGAGTTAGCCAATATCTCATTAAAACCATTAGCACTTAACAGATCAGAAAGTTGATTTTGAACAGTATCTTTTTCCGGCCGGATAGAGTTATTCAGCGATGCCCTGATCTGTGTAGGGATCTCGATGTTGTTATAACCGTAAATTCTCAGGATCTCTTCAACCACATCCACATCGCGGGTAACATCCACACGGTATGGCGGCACTTGTAACGACAGCGAATCCGCAGTTTCATTCACTATCTTAATATCAAGCGCCGTGATAATAGATCTGATCACATCATGACCGATGGCTTTACCGATCAATTTATCAATCGTATTGTACGTGATCTCTACAGCGAATGGTGCAACCGGGGCTGGGTAATGATCAGATATTTCTGATGACACCTCACCACCCGCAACCTGCTGAATTAACAAAGCAGCACGTTTCAAGGCAAAAACAGTCATGTCCGGATCAGTACCACGTTCGAACCTGAACGAAGCATCGGTTTTTAAGCCATGCCTTTTTGAAGTTTTACGAACAGATACAGGATTGAAGTAAGCACTCTCCAGGAAAATATTTTTAGTTGATTCCTTAACGCCCGATTTTGCACCACCAAATACACCGGCTATACACATAGGCTCTTCGGCATTACCGATCATCAGATCATCCGCAGATAATTTCCTGTCAACCTCATCAAGTGTTTTAAATACCGAGCCTTCAGCATAGTTTTTCACCAGCACTTTACCACCTGTTATTTCATCAGCATCAAAAGCGTGTAAAGGCTGGCCAAGCTCATGCAACACATAGTTGGTAACATCCACAATATTATTGATAGAACGGATGCCGATAACAGCAAGGCGCTCTTTCAACCATTTTGGTGATTCCTTAACCTCAACCCCGCTGATAGTTAAACCCGAATACCGCGGCGAAGCCTGTTCGTTCTCAACAATAACCGGTATAGTGCGACTGGTGTTATCAACTTTAAAAGCGCTTACATCGGGCTTGTTAATACCTATTTTAAGGAAAGCGGCAATATCCCTTGCCGTACCCAAATGCGAAGCCGCATCGGCACGGTTAGGGGTTAAGCCTATCTCGTACATGTAATCGTCGTTCAGCTTAAAGTATTCTTTAGCAGGAGTACCTACAGGAGCATCCTCCGGTAATACCATAATACCGGCGTGGCTGGTACCTAAACCAATCTCATCTTCGGCGCAGATCATTCCGTGAGACTCCTCGCCCCTGATCTTTGATTTTTTGATAGCAAAAGGCTCACCGCTGGTTGGGTAAACTGTAGAGCCAACCACAGCAACCACTACTTTTTGTCCGGCAGCTACGTTGGCAGCGCCGCAAACAATCTGCAGGTCTTCTCCGGTACCTACATCAACTTTAGTAACATGCAGGTGATCAGAATTTGCGTGATCAACACATTCCTTTACGTAGCCAATTACCAGGCCTTCCAGTCCGCCGGGAACAGCCTGTACCTTTTCCAGGCTTTCAACTTCCAAACCGGTACCGGTAAGGATGATGGAAATTTCCTGGGGCGTTTTATCAGTATCAATAAATTCTTTAAGCCAGTTATAAGATATTTTCATTATTCCGAAATGATAATCGGCAAAGATACGATTTAGGCTGAAAGGTTAAAGGCGAAAGGTAAAAGGTATTTTATTTGAAAATTAATCCAATTTGAAGATTTGAAAGTGATGTGTTAATTTTCAAATTACCTCATTTTTAAATCTTCAAATCAAAATCACATCAACCCTTCATCGGCCAAACTGAAATAACCACCGTCGGTAATGATCAAATGATCAAACACACCTATGTCCAGCATCCTGCCGGCAGCGCTTATTTTTTTGGTGAGCTGGATATCCTCATTACTTGGTTTCAGGTTGCCCGACGGGTGGTTATGGACCAGAATGAGCCCGCTGGCCTGGTATTGCAGGGCCGAATAAAAGATGATCTTGGGGTCACATACCGTGGCCGATAAACCTCCCTTGCTGATCAGCTCCTTTCCTAATACTTTGTTAGAGCGCCCCAATAGTATGATCCAGAACTCCTCGTGGTTCAGATCCATCAAATGGCGGCGCATAATATTGTAGCCATCCCTGCTTGAGGTGATCACTTCAATAGCGCCTGACTCGGATTCATTACGACGGCGACCGATCTCCAGTGCGGCAATAATGGATATTGCCTTGGCCTCCCCTATTCCTTTAAATTTAGATAGTTCGGTTATAGAAGCTTTGCCAAGCTTGTTAAGATCGTTATCATAATGATACAGGATGCGTTTGCTCAACTCTACCGCGGTTTCGGTACGGCTGCCCGACCCTATCAGTATCGCTATCAATTCCGCATCGGTAAGGGCACGGCGACCTTGCCCGCTTAATTTTTCACGAGGGCGATCTTCCTCGGCCCATGATTTAATACTGATCTTGCTTTCGTAGTTTTCCACGGCATTAAAGTATGAAAAAGCGGCAAACAAAAAAAGGGATAGCGCTTGAACACTATCCCTCTTCGGTATATTTTTAAAGCTAAGATTAGCTTAAGCCGTTAACAAATTTAGTAAGCTTTGATTTATTGTTCGAAGCTTTGTTTTTGTGAATAACGTTCTTTTTAGCTAAACGATCAAGCATTGAGATCACTTTACCCAACAATGCAGAAGCATCAGCTTTGGTAGTAGTGTTTCTTAATTTCTTAATAGCGTTCCTGGTTGTTTTAGCCTGGTACCTGTTGCGCAGACGCTTCGCAGCGTTTGACCTGATTCTTTTTAATGATGATTTATGATTTGCCATCTCGTATAGCTTGTTATTCTTTTCTACTTATTTTAAGGACTGCAAATATAGGGTGATTAATTTTAATATGCAAGTGGTTTTTTGATTTATATTTTCATGTAATTGAATTGATAATGTGCAGGATTAGCTTCAACATTATTATTTACAAATCAGTCGATTTAACAACGTGTTAACCCGGCATTCACAAAGTGTTCATACAACACATTGATTTTTGCGGCGTTATTAATTTATAAAACTATTGCATCATGGTAACCAACAGCACCACCAGGTTCAGCAACCGGGTTGAAGATTATGTAAAATATCGCCCCGGCTACCCCGTAGAAATTGTCAGGTTTTTACATGATAACTATGGCCTAACCCAGGATAAGCTTATTGCTGATATTGGTGCCGGCACCGGGATCTCTACCGAATTGTTCCTGAAAAAAGGCTACCGGGTAATTGCTGTTGAACCCAATGTGGAGATGCGCGAAAAAGCTATCGAACTACTCGATTCATATAACGGCTTTATCCCCAAAAACGGCACTGCCGAAAATACCGGTATCGACAGCAATAGTGTCGGTGCCATTATTGCCGGGCAGGCTTTCCACTGGTTTGATGCCCTAAAAACCCGTATCGAATTTAAAAGGATCCTGAAACCCGATGGCATTGTTGCCCTGATCTGGAATGAAAGAAAAACAACATCCACCTTTGAACAGGAATACGATGAACTTATCATAAAGCATGGCAACGATTATGTAAAAGTTGATCACCGCAATATCGATACTGAGCATATTGCAGCCTTTTTTAACCCGGAGCCTGTGCACCTGGAAACATTTGCTAATAAGCAGGTATTTGATTTTGAAGGATTAAAAGGCAGGTTGCTTTCATCATCATACATGCCCGCACGGGATGAGGAAGGATACCAACCGATGATCAATGATTTGCAGGCGCTTTTTAATAAATTTCAGCAGGATGGCGTTATCGCCATCAATTACGATACCAAGGTTTATTCAGGTAAGCTGTAAAATCCTGTCAACAAATTATTTAGTTATTTTGTATCGATGAAACAATTACAGGAAAGTAATATCTAATAAGTAAAAATAACTGCTTATTAATACTACTTTCAAACATGCTATATTGGATAATCATTGTCATAACACTGCCTTTTATATTTATTGTAATAAGTCATTTAAAAAGCAAAGCCCAACAAAAAAAGAAACTTGCTGAGATAAAAGAACGCTGGGGCAAACCCATCATAGCGGGCCGAAATCTTAAACCGATTAGCACTTATCTGACAGCCTATGGCGGTTCAAGCGAGATCTCGGCCGATACCGCCACCGACCTTGACGTTGACAGCATATTTGAATATATCGACCGAACAAACTCCAAACCCGGCCAGCAATATTTATACAAGCAACTGCACTCCCCGCAAATTTCAGATAACTATTTCGAAACGCTTGAGCAGCGGATTAGCAGCGTCACAACTGATAAAGAGCTTAGAGAAGCGGCTGAACTTAAACTATCCGAATTAGGCGGTAATGACGCTTATTATTTACCGGAGCTTTTTAAGAAACCTCACTATTCTATTTTTCCTGCAATCGGCAACTTCTATATCAGCATAGCACCGTTTTTGATCATCGGGGTAGCTATCAGTCTTTTTATAATCCCCAACCAGTTTATGTTGATTTTATTGCTGATCTTAATGATAGCCAATGTGGTTATTCATTACAGTAATAAAACCCAGATGCTAAACTATACACATTCGCTACCGCAATTACTGGTTTTGTACAAGGTTTCAAACTGGCTTAAAAGCCATCATCTGCTTAATGATGATGAAACTACGCAAAACAGTATGACTAATTTGGGCAAGCTAAAAAAGTCATTAAATTACATCACCCTGCAAAATAAAGCAGCTATTGACCCTACCGATATTTACTACCTGGTTACCGAATGGTTAAAAATGTTCCTGCTTATTGAGCCGATGGTATTTATTAAATCCATCGGCAAAGTGAACAAATACCTCAATGATATTAAGGTTGTTTATGAGGCTGTGGCCGAAGTTGATGTCGCCATTTCCATCCAATCGGTACGTGATGGTGCAACCCATTATTGCAGGCCGCAGCTAACAACAGGCAATACCAATATCGTTATTAAAGATCTTTACCACCCCCTTATTGAAAACTGTGTATCAAACTCCATCTCTATTGATAATAAACAAGGTGTTTTGGTAACAGGATCTAATATGTCGGGTAAAACTACTTTCATCAGGGCTATTGCTGTCAATGCGCTGTTGTCGCAAACCATTAACACCAGTTTCGCTACAGTATACCAGGCCCCTCCGCTTAAAATATTTACCAGTATTGATATGACCGACGACCTCGGCGATAACAAAAGCTATTTCCAGGCCGAAGCCCTGGCGGTTAAAAATATAGTGGCGCAAACCATTGTCAGCAAGCCGGCGAACAGCCTGGTGATCATTGATGAAATTTTCAGGGGAACAAACACCATTGAACGGATAGCCGCTGCCAAAGCTGTATTAAGCTATTTTATCCAGAATCAAAGCTTCGTTTTTGTATCAACCCATGACCTGGAACTGGCCGAGTTATTGGGCAGTGATTACAAAGTTTTCTCCTTTGAAGAAGTGATTGGCGATGACCGGCTCGTATTTGATTATAAGATCAAAGAGGGACTGCTCAAAAACCGGAATGGCATCGCTGTTTTAAAAGGCGTAGGTTTCCCGGAGAGCATTATTGATGAAGCCAATAATGTAAGCAGCCAGTTAAGGGCGAAGTATAATTTGTAATTTAAAACTCCGCTATAAATAGCATCTTTACCCTCATGAACCGCCGGATAATTTTAAGCATAACAGGTATCTGTTTAATTATGCTATGCTCATCATGGGGGTTCTTTGCACATTACCGCATTAACCGGTTGGCTGTTTTCACACTCCCTAAGGCCATGACCGGTTTTTACAAGGCCAATATCGATTACATAACCGAACATGCAGTGAGCGCAGACAAACGCCGTTACGTTGACTCGACAGAAGCGCCCCGCCATTTCTTGGATGCCGACCATTATGGCAGGAAGCCATTTGAGGCCATGCCTAAGAAATGGAAAGATGCAGTTGCCAAATACTCGAAAGATACCATCATTAAATATGGCACCGTGTCATGGACCATTCAGTACCAGTATTACAGGCTGGTGCGGGCTTTCAAAGCGCATGATACAACGGCTATCCTCAATGCATCTGCTTATTTAGGGCATTATATTGCTGATGCGCACGTGCCACTGCACCTTACCCAAAACTACAATGGGCAGCTCACCGGGCAAACCGGAATCCATGCCCTTTGGGAAAGCCACCTGCCCGAATTATTTGCCGATCACTATAACTACTATGTTGGCAAAGCCCGATATATTGAAAACCCGCTTAACGAAGCATTCCGTATTTGCAGGGCCACATATAAAAGCGTGGATACTGTTTTACGCTTTGAACGCATCCTGAACAAAACCTATCCGCAGGATAAA
>NZ_DASVOB010000709.1:0-4494 GCF_036383575.1 Mucilaginibacter sp. | reverse complement strand
AATAACAATCTCATTAGCCTGTGCATACTTATTTTTTCTTTTCGGCTTTAAGCATTTCCGTTCCGGCCAGTAATAACGCGCCTAAACCATGCGTATCGTTCAGTTCGGTTGGGCGGGTATAATAAAATTTAATATCGGTATCCATATTGGTGCCGATACACACATCCTGCAATTGCCCGTCTGCAGTTACTTTCGAGGCTAAGCCTCTCCAGCCTTCGCGGGCAATGGCTATATATTTGTCATTTATCCAGCCCTGGTTTACTGCCCTGGCCACCGCATAGGTGTACATAGCCGTAACTGATGTTTCCAAATATGAATCTGGTTTGTCCAATAGCTGATGCCATAACCCGGTTTGATCCTGGTAACGGGCGCAACCTACTATCTGCCTCAACAGTAATTTGATCAGTTCGGCACGTTTAGGGTGATTTGCAGGTAAATTGTTTAATAGCTCAACCTGTGCCATAGCTATCCATCCGTTACTGCGGCCCCAGTGTCCTACCCCATTGGTTTGATCATCGCTATAATAATTATGAAAGAACAAACCGGTGGCAGGATCATAAAGGTATTTGTTGAAATTCTCCACCTGTTTGATAGCATCGTCAAAATATTTATTATCGCCGGTAAGTTTGCCCATACGTGCTAAAAACGGAATGCTCATGAACATATCGTCGGCCCAAAGCGTACCGAAGCGGGGCTGCGGACGGGCAAGTGTACCATCGGGCAAACGCATTTGTTTAGTTAAGATATAGGCGGCGGATCTTTCTAAATAAGCCTTATAATCCTTCCTTTGCGCGAGGGCATCCACATCAAACAAACCGGCCGACATTGCCCCGCAAGCGTCAAGGTTGGTGATATTAAATACAGAACCGTATTCAACCTTTCCTGCTTTTGCTTTGTAAAGGGTTTCAAAATAACTAAGGTTATCAAAAATAAAAGCAAAATTATGCTGTGAATAGTCTGAATATTTTTTGTCGCCAAGCACATCCGCGGTTTGCATCATGCCAATGGTTAAAACACCATTCACATATGCCCACTTATTGTATTTACTGTCGACCTTAAGATCTGCCGATGAAGCCAAACCTTTTGTTGAATTATACTTTTCGTTTGTTTTGGCATTCACAAACTGAAAGGAAGTTTCCTTGATAACATTATCGGCAACACGGCGCACAACATCGCCGGTATTAACGTCCTGCCCAAATGCTGCCGATGTGCAGGCAATAAGTAATAGGTATAGAAATGATTTCATTTTAGCTTTTTTTAGTGTTAGATATTTTTAATAGCCGTCTTCTTTTTGTTCTTCGCGCGGACCGTCTTTACCTGTGCTGCGGTAATCGCTCCACCCTTGTTACCGAAGCTTTTCCTTACATAGGTCAATACATCAGCAATTTCACGGTCTTTTAAAAAGTCATGCGCGGGCATTACGTTTGAGTAAGATTCGCCGTCGATATCAACGTTTTCCGAAAATCCGTTGAGCACCACTTTAATTAACTGTGTATGATCGCCCGTTACATAAGAAGTTTTGATTAATGGCGGATTCATATTTGGCACGCCACCACCATCGGCCTGGTGACAGGTTAAACAATGATTTACATAGATAACTTTGCCGCTTGAAATGGACGCGGCCAGCCCTGTAGCCGGCTTCGCTTTTGTTTTTGTCCTGGTTTTAACCTGCGCCCTTAACTGGAAGCAGCTAAAAGCCAAAAGAAAGGTCAATAAATATTTCGTCATTTATTTATTACTTTTTTAGGTAAATAATACGGTAAATGGTACCTTTTGAATCATCTGTAACATATAATGAACCATCCGCGCCCTGGGCAAGCCCGCAGGGACGATGATCGGCGCGCCCGGCAGCTGTTTTCTCTGGTGAACCTGAAAATCCATCAGCAAATACTTCCCAGGCACCATCAGGCTTCCCATTTTTAAATGGCTGAAAAACCACGAAATATCCTGCCTGTGGTTCAGGGGCCCTGTTCCAGGAGCCATGAAAGGCAATAAAGGCACCGTTTTTATATTTTGCAGGGAACTGGTTTCCGGTATAGAACAACAAACCATTAGGGGCCATGTGTCCTGGATAGGCGGCAGCCGGATCAAGAAACTTTGCATCAGCTTCCTTTTTGCCATCGCCGCCATATTCAGGGGCCTGGACCTTTTTATGCTGGATCTGGTCATAATACATATATGGCCAGCCTGCATTGTCGCCTTTTTTAAGGGCATACAAACACTCCGCGGGTAATTCGGCCGATTGCTTGGTGGTAAACAGCTCGGGCCATGAACTATTCAGGTTATCCCTGCCGTGCTGCATTACGAATAGCTGGTTATCCTGCTGGTTCCAGTCCATACCAACCATATTCCTTAAGCCGGTTGCGTACCGTACACCATCGCCGTAGGTTTGGTTTAATTTATCTGTTTTAAACTGCCATACCCCACCCATGGAATCCAGTATCGGGCATCCCGGGATTCCCGGCGAATGCAGACCGCGGTCTTTTTCCTGGCACGAGTTAAACCAGGCACCTATGTTTACATAGATATTACCATCGTTATCCAGTGCAAATGATTTGGTTTCATGCTGGCGGCCTGCCTTTAACCCGGTGATGATCTTTTCGGGTTGATCGGGGTTAATAACTTCATTTTTATCATTCACCTTATACCTGAACACCTCGGTATTTGACGACGCATACAGGTACCTGTTCTTTAAATAAACCTCAGTACCACCATAAGTACCGAAACCTGATTTAAGCTCAGCCTTGCCATTGGAAGCTTCATGGAATACTAAAATACCTTTACCTTCTTTGTTAGGCTTGGCCAGCTTTACATAAATATCGCCCTGCGGCGTAACTACTAAATGCCTGGCCTTCGCACCTGTTTCGGTAACTTTCAGGGCACCAAAACCGTCAGGTAACTTTAAGCCCGCGTTGTCAGTATCGGGCACCACCTCCAATCCCGGTTTCAAGGCATAAAGTACGATGCTCACCGGCAGGATGGTTAGTATGATCACCCATTTAAATAGTATATTTTTCATACTGTTTATTTGATTACAATTCCTTTTTATTGGCATTCGCCAGTTTAGTATCTGCTACCGGGCGGCTGTTATAGATGTTAAAATCCTTTACCTCGTTTAACACAAACGTTGCTGAGCCTTCCGCTTTTTGCGCTTTAATGTGCTGAAAATCGGCACCGGTTACATGATCAAGAATAAATGGCGGGCGAAAATCATTCGAGATATAGCTAACTTCCACATCGCTCACTTTCAAATCTTTAACATTGCGGATAAAGAATCCATAAGAAGGCATGGTACCGAAACGATATGGTTCCGGGTATTCTTTTTCAAGCGCAGGCACTTCACGTGCAGATTGCTCTTTTGTTCCTCCGCCTTTATAATAGATCCGGATATTACTTAACCGCAGATCTTCAATATCGTGCCCCGGAATGCCACTTATAATAGCTCCATGTTTGCTATCAGCATTATAACATACCACATTGCTGATGATCACACGCCTGAGCACCCCTACAGGTGCACTTTCCGGCCCGCGCATACGTGCACCAAGCCTTACAAAAATTGGCGCATTAACAATATCCCTCATGGTTATATTGGTGATCGTAACATCCTCTAAAAGTGCACCGTCAACAGTTTCAAGGGCCAGGCCACGGCAGTAATCAAACACACAGTTTGAAATAGTGACATTCTTAAAGCCTCCGTTTGATTCGGTGCCCATTTTTATGCGACCGGTAGGGTTACCGTCAGAATATTTCTTTTCATTGCGGGTAAAAGTGCCGGCCAAAAACGAGCCCTCATCATAGCCGCTTACCTGGCAATTGGTGATGGTCACATTTTCGGTTGCCCTTGCAAATCCAAGCCCATAGGTGCTTTTAAGGCAGATACCGTCATCATAAGGAGAGTTGATACTGCAGTTTGAGATCCGTACGTTCCGGCAGCAATCAACATCCATACCGTCGCGGTTGGTATCCATTTTTACATTATCAATGGTAAAATTGTCAATCCCTGTAGCCAGGATCCCGAACCAGCCGCCATGCAATATGGAAATGTCCCTGATAATTACATTCCGGCATAAATAAAGGCTGATTGTTTTGTTAGGACGTTTATCGTCTTCCCCTTTATTGCTCCGCACCAAATCCTTTCCCCAAAGGGTACCGGGCCCCAATATGGAAATATCATGCAGGTTTTCGCCCCAGATCAGGCTGTTATGCCAGTGCCTGTGCCCAAAATCCTGGTAGTTATTATCAATTTTAGCTTCGGGTTCATCATAACCAGAAGCGGCTTCAATAGGAGCTGCAATTATGGTAGCACCCTGATCGATATAGAGGCTTATACCACTTTTTAGGTGAATAGATCCGCTTAAATAATTTCCGGCCGGAAAATAAACTGTTCCGCCACCGGCCTCTGCCGCGGCCTCAATTGCTTTATTGATATTTTGGGTATCAATGGCTTTTCCATCACCCTTTGCCCCATATAACTTTACGCTATATGGGGATGTT
>NZ_DASVOB010000708.1:0-9790 GCF_036383575.1 Mucilaginibacter sp. | reverse complement strand
TTGGTTAAGGTCAACCCAGCCGGTATATAGGTCATCGGCTACTCCCTCTTCCACTTCGCTGTAGAAAATGTGCTTTTTAACCTCTTCGTTTTTACCTTCCCAATGTTCGATAACTTCTTTAAAGGCATGCACATTTTTATCACGGCAACCGTGGATCCAGGTTTTTGGTCGCTTGCTGCCACTTTTGATCAGGCTTTCCATCATGCTCATTAACGGGGTTTGACCAACGCCGCCACTTATAAAAACTATCGGATGATCACCGTCGCTGCTTAGCGTAAACCCACCTGCCGGTGCCGATACCTCGATGATATCACCTTCATTAACAAAATTATGCAGGCGGTTGCTGATCATACCATCGGCAAGTAGCTCGGTTCCGGCCTCGCGTTTCACTGAAATACGATAATATTCGCCGTTTGGCGCACTTGAAATACTATATTGACGAGGCTGCAACAAATTAAGCTCAGGCAAAAACAAACGCACACTCAAAAACTGACCGGGTGTGAAATCAGGCACCGCACCGCCATGTGTAGGATAAAGGTAAAACGAAGTGATCTCTGCCGATTCTTTTACTTTTCGCTTTACCACAAATGGCCTCCAGCCCGTCCATCCGCCCTTTTTTGCTACCTGTTTGCTGTATAAATTTTGCTCATGCCCGGCCATGATAGCTGCCAACTGGTTGTAAGCAACCGTCCAGGCTTCCAGTAACTCAGGTGTTGCTGCATCACCCAATACCTCACTTATTGAAGCAATAAGGTGTCCGCCAACAATGGCATAGTGTTCAGGCCTGATATCAAGACTGGTATGTTTTTGACCAATGCCGTCAAGTACAGGCATTAATACTCCGGGGTTTTCAATATGTTCGGCGTAAGCCAGTACGGCCATAGCCAGTGCTGTTTGTTGTTTGCTGTTTTGTTGGTTGCCCATGTTAAACACATTTTTAAGCTCGGGGTTGTGGGTAAACATCCGGTTGTAAAAATGAGTTGTCAACAATACTCCATGCTCCTTCAATACAGGCACTGTGGCCTTAACCAGCTCTTTTTGTTCTTTAGTAATCATCGTATTAACAGTATATATTTATAATTATTGCTGCGCCTGTTTAGCCCTGTATCAAAAGGCAAATGCTATCCTCAAGGGCCTGCAGGCTGTGCAGCACGTTTATTGGTATTTCAAAATCAGCGTCGCGCTTTAAATCAACTGAGCGTTCATGTTCCTTATACAACACGTTCCCTTCGGTTACTATCAGTGTGGCAGGTACGGCGGTTTTATGCTCTTTTAAAACCGCTCCTTTTTTCAGGCCGATAGCTATCATTTTATAGCCATGGCCTTGCTTTAATACTTTAACTACCGGGCCTGTGGCCAATGCCATTTGCTCCCGCACTTGTTCTATTATCATATTAATTAATGTAAATATTATCAGTCTCCAGGTATTTGATCTGCGCACCGTTGGCCAGCACAATCCAGGCTTTAAAATCATTGATGACTTTAAGCATATGCTGTTCATTGGCCGGGATCAGGAATGTTTCGCCTTTGCTCAATTCATAAGTTTCGCCTGCGTATATGAGCAGGGCATTTCCGTCTTCCACAATCAGGTAAGCATCTGATGTCGCTATATGCCTTTTCATATTTGCACCGGCCGTAAGTTCAATTTTAACCACCTGGAAGTGCTCGTTTGTTTGAAGTAGTTTCATTGCATTTGATTTTAAGTATTTGATATGTGGCTTTCATTCCCTCCCTCGGGAGGGGTGCGGTTGTTAAGTGCAGTGGCAGGGAGGGGTTTATGCGCTTTGCCTGTTGATTAGCTTCCTAATGAAACCCCTCCCTACACCCTCCCAGGGGAGGGAATCGCACATCCCATTGGTCGAAAAAACATCTATTTAGCGGCGTCCACTACATGATTACCCTGCCCGACCCACCTTTCATGTTGGCCAGCTTACTCATAAACATTACGGCCATCAGGTTTGCCCTGTTCTTGGCATCATCAGCCATCGGACCGACAAAGTGATCGTCAACTGTTTGAATAAACAGTTCCAACCAGCGGTTAAAATGGTCGTCACTAATAGGCAGCGGCGCATGTTTAGCAAATGGATTACCCTTAAACCCCGGCACACCGAACAGAGCAGCATTCCAGAAAGCGTACATTTTATCAAGGTGCGGCTGCCAGTCGTCTTTTATAACGTCAGCAAAAACGGGTCCCAATAAACCGTCAAGCCGCACCCTGGTATAAAATTCATCAACCAGTATTTTAATTGATGTTATGTCTTGTATATCGTTCATTTTTTGTTTGTTCAGTTACTTGTGGTACAGATCATTGCGCTTTTAACTGTCACAAATATTATTTTCATTAAGCACAGAGGCCTGGTTGAGCCTAAATAAGTTTGTCATCCTGAGCGATAGCGAAGGATCTTCTTCAATATGCAAAGCCGCTATACAGAGCGAAGAAGATGCTTCGTACCTCAGCATGACAAAGGCTCTTTAACTTTATTACTCAATCACTAATCTCTCCCCTACAGCTTCACCGCCAGCGATGTGATAATGAAATACCCCGTCCATGCTACAAACAGGATGATCCCTACCACCAGCCACCAGGGGATACTTTGCGGGGTTTCGCTGCCCGCCAGCATAAAGGTTTTCTGATCGCCTTTGCCGTAGGCATTGATCATGAGGGGTAACACGCCTTCCACGATTTCATCTTTCTTTAAACCTTCAATAGCTATCGCCGGGCCATTTCGTACCACAAAGGGAATTAGCTTGATACCCTCCTTGCCCTGGTGGTCTTTACTTACAACCTTTAGCACATGGTTGCCATCGGTCAGCTTGCGGGTGTCCAGGTCAAAGGTTACCGGTGCCGGAAATTCCCCTATCGGCTTCAGGTCCTCGTCAATAAATAAGGTTACAAAACTTTGATCTCTCATGGCTTCAAGTCGTTTAAAATCATCCGTTTAATATGTTCCTGATTCTTTTCACCGGGCTTTATAAAGCATTTGATGGTTGCTACCAGCACGTACAGCGTAATCGCTACCATTACCAATACAATAAGGTAATCCCAGTTACTATCGGGGCCCGCACCATGGGTTATACCGCCGAAACCGGCGGGTTGTTGCTTTTTACAGGCCTCACAAGCCATTACATCCAGCTTAAGGATGAGCATTAACAGCAGTATGATATATTTTTTCATTTTGTGGAGATCTTGATTTTACTTTTTAGCTATTACGGTTTCGGGTTTATCAAATGTGGCTATGATCTTTTTCACATCATCGGCTGTCACCTTTTTGGAGTTATTACCCCAGCTGCCACGTTCATGATTTACGATAGCCGCAACCTCTTCGGGTTTCAGGTTATTGTTGGTACCTACAGCAGGCATTACGCCGTACCCCTCACTTGCACGGCCATTATAGCCCTTCATAATAATGGTTACCTGCACCTCCGGGTTATCGTCAAGCACTACCTTGCTGCCTTTTAGCGCAGGAAATGCGCCAACCAAGCCTTCGCCATTTCCCTGGTGACAGGACTGGCAATTGGTGGCGTAAAGTGCAGCACCATCAAATTGTGGTTTGGCGGCTCCGCCTTTACCCGGAGTTGTAGCAGCGGCCTTGTCAGCATCGCTTTTTCCGTACAGGAATATAGGCACCGGTTTACCATCGGGCAGGGTAATTTCTTTTAACGAGCGCAGATAAGCTACCAGCGCCACTGCTTTATGCGATGCCACAATTTTGCCGGTTATCCCCCTCTTAAAATCATCGGGTACGTTCACTACCACATCATTGGGCCAGGCGTAATCCTTGATGTCAAACAGCCATTCATATGATGGCATAACTGACTCCGCCACTACCGAACGCGGGTTAAACAAATGCAGGTAATGCCAGTCGTTACTTGGCTGGCGTGTGCCCACATTAGTCAAATCGGGTCCTGTACGCTCGGAGCCCATGAGGGTGGCCGTATTGCGCCAAACATCCGTACGGGTAATATTGGCGTAATCGGCGGCTATGTTGGGGCGTGCGCCCCAAACTTTGTCCATTTCTACATTACGTACCTGCTGGGTATGACAGGCCACACATCCTTCGGCAATAAACACTGCCTTGCCTTCGGTTTCAAGGCGTGTTAATGGCTTACTGCCCGGCAGCGGGGCATTATTATTCTGACTGGTGAATGCCGGCCCTATCGCCACAAAAAAGGTGAGCAGCAGGAAAAAGCATAACGCGGCAGTAAAAAGCTTTTTATGATTGTTATAGATTTCCATAGTGATCAGATTTCGGCGTTAACGGGTATAGTATCTAACTTCTCAAAAACTTCCTTCCTGATATCGGGATCGCTTTTATGGCCCGAGAACATCACATACATGTTCCAGGCAAAAACCAGGTGCGATGCCCACATCAGCGAGCCGCCAATGGCACGCCACAGCCAGTAAGGGGCCATCAGCACTACCCCATCAATAAATGGTTTTCCATCGCGCCAGGCTATACCTTTTAGCGTACCACCTATCATAAGCGGGATGGTGTAAAACAATACCCCTATCAGCGCCATCCAGAAATGAGCACCAACAAGTCCCTGTTTAGGCTCGTTACCGGTAAGCCTCGGCACTATGGTATAGATGCAAGCCCAGAGCATAAAGGCTATGATGCCGTACATGGTGAGGTGTGAGTGCGCCACCGTAAAATCAGTAAAGTGCCAGATAAGGTTGGTTTCCCTAAACGCTTCGGCCGTGCCCTGCGTGGAACCGGTGAAGTAGAACAGGATGCCAACAATGTAGAACGGCAGTGTATAGCTCCGGCCTATCTTATTAAAATTGCCCCTGAAGGTCATCAAAAAATTGGTGGTTCCCGAAAATACCGGGATCAGCATCCCCATACTGCCTACTATAGCTACCGTTTGCAGCCACCATGGTATCGAACTGAAAATGAAGTGATGCGTACCTATCAGCGTATAAAACAATATCTGCGACCAGAACGCCAGGATCCCTAAACTGTAAGAATATATAGGTGTGTTTAGCTGCTGCGGCAAAAAGTAATATACCAACCCCAGGTTAAAGAACATAAACCACATACCTACGGCCTGGTGCATGTAATAACCCTGTACAATAGTTTCGCCAAGGCCATCCTGATAAAAGGGCAGATAGCCAACCGTTACGATCACCGTTAAAAACATCATGGCTGAAACAATATACCAGTTGGAGATATAGATCTCTTTGGTTTTACGCTGCGCTATGGTTTGGATATAATTAAACAGGCTTACTACAATACCTCCTGCAAAAAGCGCCATAACCGGCCAGATATATTCACGGTACTCACCGCCTCCGTTATTGATACCGGCCATCAGCATGCCGCTGCCTATGATAATGGCGGCATTCATGAGTACCAGCGAGTAATATCCCCGTTTAATACTATAAACTACGGTATTGCTAACTGTGGATACCACATAATAGCCGAGGCCTAACATGGCCATTGACGACCAGCCCCAGAAAACCATATTGGTATGCACCGGTCTTAAGCGGCCAAAACTCAGCCAGCTGATATGGTCGGCATAGGGAGATACAAATTTGATACCGATATACTCGCCTACCGAAGTACCCAGCACCAACCAAAACGCAGCGCTGCCCAGGTACCACATGATCAGTTTTACCAGTTTAGGATCAGCCTGGTGCTTATGCGCCGCTTTGCGCTTGGAAGCAAAAAACCGGGGGCCATGAACCTCATCAACATTGAGCAGGATGCCTTTTGAGTCTTCAGCCTCAATGGTGCCTGCCAGCTCATTGTTGGTTAAATGGTAATCGAGCGCTTGTTTACGCCTGATGATTTCTTCATATATCGCATCATCGGTATCAACCGCTTCTGCCAGTTCCCGGGTTTCTTTTTTTACGCGGCTGTAGCGGCTTTTAACGGCCACATTACGGATCTTTAGCCCTATTAAAAAAACCGTCACCACCAACGGAATAAAGATCAGCGTAAGCATGATGATCATACCGGGGCTGGTCAACACATTTTTACTTTCGGCCGGTGTTTGCGCATGGGTAACTAATGATGAAAGCACCAGCAATAGCACCATAACAGCAGTAAAACCGTTATTGCCCCCCTTGGCTTTGTTGATCGTCTTTTTACGGTGGTTTCTGCGGCTGATCAGCTGATCAAGCTGCCGGCTGTCCAGGCTGTTTATTTGCCTGAAGATCCATTTATCCCCATTTCTCTCGCGTGCTGCTTCATCTTCTTTAAGGCCGCGTGCCAGGCGAATAAGCCAAAGCAGCAGCAACAGTAAAAAGAAAATGGTAATTGCAATAATGATGCATATGCCGGTATTAAAAGCGGGGTCGGGCTTCAACACATCGGCTGCATAGGCTGCTGTGCCGGGGGTAAGCAGCAACATGCCTATAAGGCTGAGGATTAAGTAGATTTTGAGTTTCATATAAAATATATTAATACCTTTTTATCTTTTTATTTGTTAGTTTCGGTACGCTCTATAATTTAATTCATTAAAAATCGGGATGATTTGACCGCGCCTTTAACCTTTTTGGCGGGTCGGGCTATTTTTTAAGTACTACAATTCCCAGGTTCAGATCTTCGTTGAACTGGCCTATGGTGATAGATTCAAGCATGTTTTGCAAACGGTTCCTTACATCTAAAAAATCATGGTGAAGCGGGCAGGGATTTTTTGATGAGCATTCCTTTAACCCTAAACCGCAATCCCTGAATATGCCTCCGCCATCAACGGCTTCTATTACATCCGACAGTGGGCGGGACAGGCTTTGTGCATCCAGGTAAAAACCGCCGTTAGGCCCTTTTACCGATTGAATGATGCCCCTCTTGCTCAGATCCTGAAGGATCTTGGCCAGAAAATGCTCGGGCGAATCAATGTTTACGGCTATTTCCTTTATGCCTACCCTACTGCCATCCGCGGTGTGTTGGGCTATAAAAAATACCGCCCTTACCGCATACTCACATGTTTTTGAAAATATTCCCATTGCTTTATAAAGCAAAAGTAGTTATTTCGATCAATAATAAAAGATGTTTTTATCTTTTATTATTTCATTACCTGAATATGACTTTTTAAGCCATCAATTTTACCGCCTCCTGCCCGGTGTTATTAAATTTATTTTGTTGACTAAGCGGCAGGCTAAAAGAAAATACAGCTCCGCCGTTTTTCCCGTTTTCGGCCTTTACCGTACCGCCATGTTTTTGAATAATATTTTTCACAATGTATAAACCCAGGCCCTTACTGTTTTTTTGCCTCACCGATTTTTGATTGCACTGGTAAAACTTTTGGAACAGCGCCTGGCTATTTTCTTCGTTAATACCTACGCCCTCGTCATGTACCGATACTTCAACATCATTTTCATTGCGGTCGATATTAATGTTGATGTGCGAGCATGGCGGCGAAAATTTGGCTGCGTTGGTTAAATAATTGATTAGTACCTGCGTGATCTTATATTTATCCCCTCTAACCAAAATACTATCGGCAGTGGGATATTTGCTAAAGCGGTGACCCGGGTAAAGGATCCTCATTTCACCGAGCACAGTATCAACCAGGCCATTAACATCAAATAAACTAAAATTGAATTGTGCCGATCTGTCATCGCTGGTTGATGGCGATAAATACTCATCAATCAGCTTGGTCATGCCGTTAATATGCTGGTCAACCATGTTCAACAACCTTACCGGCTGTTTATTGATGCTGTGTGCAAGGTGATTGATCAGAAACTGGGTATTAAGCTTAATAATGGTTAAAGGTGCACGTAGTTCATGGTTTACAATGGCCATACTCAGGCATTCTTCATTAACTTTTTGTGTAACATCTTCAATGGTACCAATCATTTGTTCGGCAGTGCCCCATCTGCGTGAGTATAACACCCCGGTAAGCTGGATCCATTTTTCGGTGCCGGATGGAGTAACAATTTTTACCTGTTTTTCAAATTTAGTCCCATTAAAACAGGCAACCTTAAACTCATGGATCAGCCCGCTCACCTGATCAGGCTTAACCAGTCCAAAAAGTTCTTCAATTTTTTCATCATACCCTTTTGATAGTTCAAGGATCTTGCGCATCCGCGGGCAAAAAGATACTTTATTTGATTTGAGCTGAATTTTCCAGTTGCCTATATACGCTGCTCCTATGGTATGTTCAGGTATCACACCTGCCCTGCTTTCCATATTTTTGATTTCCCTGTTCATTTGGATATGTTTTTCTTGGATTTTATTTGATCACTGATAGATTTAACCTTATTACGCTATTGAACTTTGACCACAACCTTAATGACATCCCTTTAATGTACGATCTGTAATCGCTCATCAATATTCCCTTCATGTCATGGTTCATTAACCGGATACCATACACCAAACTGCACTCATGATGTTTACCTGATGATGTACAGTGATATGTTTCCACGATCTCAAAATCATCGGGCGAGATAAGCTCATTATATTGCAAACACCTGATATGTTCGTTCTCAATAACAAAATCATGGTTAAAGCCCCGCTCCTGCAGATCAATAATGAGGTTTATCAATTGTTCATCATCGTGGTGCATATCAACATTCATTAAATAGGTGATGCTATCAGTTCATTTTCAATAGTATTATTAACTGCATTGGCTTTGTAAAGCCATAAGCGGCCTTGCAAAGCCATATAAAGGAGAAGCAATAAAGCCTGTACGGCAACGAGCGATACAGGTATGCTCATTGCGAAGTCGGTGCTGCTGCCTATGAGCAGTAAAGCCATGTCTGCAGATATAAAGCCTAAGCTCATTTGCTTAAGCACAGGCCTGCCCGGCGTAAGCATAATAACCAGCAGAGCAAATTTTATATAACAAATAACATACAGTACTATTATGAAAATTCGGGTTGGCACCAGCGGCACCATCAGGCTTGTACTAAGTTTGATGAATAAGCCTGTTGTTATAAACATCAGGATGCTTGTAAGAAAAGCTACTGCAAAACATTTGAACTTTTTCATAGGCTGAACGTTACATGTTATCAGCACAGTTAAAAATGTTTAATTATTAACTGTTGTTTAACAATGTAAAGTTCGGTTTGGAGATACCCGAAATCAATGTACTAATTATGGTTTCAGTAGTACAAATTACGTATAGCCTAATTCAATTACACCTTTAGTATTGCACAGGATAGTTTTCATTTCCGATATTTCCGAAATGCTTTTCGGCCCGGAAAATAAGTGTGATTACTACACCATTGTTATTTTCCATTTTAAAACTCCCTCCAAGCTGCTTGCTTAAGGCCTTCATCATTTCCATACCTAATGATGATGCCTCTTTTATATCAAAGTCCTCCGGCAGGCCAATGCCGTCATCTGCTATATTCAACATCATATTATTATCATCAAGCACCCCAAGCGAAATGTTTATATACCCACGCCTGTTCGGGAAAGCATACTTAATTGCGTTGGTTATAGCTTCATTAAGCATAAGGCCAACAGGTACGGCCTGGGCAACATCCATTTTAACTGCCTCAATTTGTTGTTCAAACCTGATTCCACGCTCATGGGCGCTATAACAATCAGCAAGATAGCTGACCAGTTCACTGATGTAGACCGCAATATCAATATAAGCTACGTTTGAGCTGCTATATAATTTTTGATGAATGAGCGCAATAGCCTGTACCCGGTTCTGACTTTCACGAATAGCCGCGAGCGCCGCATTATTTTTCAAAAATGCCGATTGAGTATTAAGCAGGCTCATCACTATTTGCAGGTTATTTTTCACCCTGTGATGCACCTCTTTCAGCAACCAGTCTTTTTCGTCAATCAGACGGTCTTTATCTGCAATTAAGTGCTGTAGGGCCTGATCTTGCTCG
>NZ_DASVOB010000707.1:0-3762 GCF_036383575.1 Mucilaginibacter sp. | reverse complement strand
AATTGTTGTTTTGATTTGAACGTATCTACCCTGTTATATGGGGTAGATCGTTCTTTTTATTGATCGAAAGCCCGGGACTAAATAACCATCTGAATTGATTTTTGAGATTCAGAAATTAGATGAAATAAATAAAATGAGTTTGATAGCTTCTCTTGAAGAAATCGAATTATTTGAAGATTCGATATTTGTGATGCATGAAAAGTGCGAAAAGTTTATTCCTTTTCATAAACATTCAAAAAGCCAGTTAACATATGTTGAAGGAGGTTTGGGATATATCAGGTTTCGGGAAAAGCTTCACGTTATACCTGCAAGGCATTATTTTTGGATTCCGGCAGGGGTGGAGCATACTTTCACCATAGGCAATCCGGCAACTAAATGCCGCACATTGTTTTTTCATACCCAGGGCGATTCGCAAAATGAATTTTATAACAAAGTTGGCTTCTACCCTATAAACGACCTGCTTTTTCAAATGATCAGGTTTACGGAGCAATGGAACGCGCACGCCTTACCCGGCGATGAACGTTTTGTGTTTTTGCAAAGTATTAAAAACATACTGCCCCAGGTAAGTAACCAAACGCTTTCGGCCGCTTTACCATTTACAGAAAACGAACGGATGCTGAAAATACTGGCCTATCTGGAAGATAACCTTCCTGAAAGCCATACTTTGCAAAGCATCAGTTCGCGGTTTGGCGTTAGCGAAAGAACCTTGTCGAGGTTTTTTCAATCAACCTTAAATGTCTCTTTTCTGCAATACCTGAAACTATTAAGAATGGCGAAAGCCTTCCGGCTAATTGCTGGAAATGAACACTCCTTAGCTGATATAGCCTTTTTATGCGGGTATCAGAGCTTATCGGCTTTTAGCAACACATTTTACCAGGTTACTAAAACGCGGCCTTCGGAGCATTTGATGCCCGTGGGAACGCTCATTTAGAGGCATTTTTAACCCGTTCGGCAGAGCTTTTATTATAGATATCAGTCTGCAACAGTTATAACCCTACCGGTTTTGTAATAGCAATGTACAATTCCTTGTAATGGGCAATGAGGTCATTAAGCATAAATCCCCGGTTTAAGCCACTCGGATTAGGTAGTACCCAAACTTTTGCCCCGCAGAAATCTTCTGGTTGGGAACCCCATAAAACCTGCTTTTTCCCGGAGAATGCCACGTAGGCAGGTTTGCCCAGGAACGCAATGTATTTTGGCTGAAAATGAATCATTTTAGCTTTGAAGGTTTCTATTGAATTGCTGAATTCATCTTTCGAAAGCTCGTCAGCGCGCACAGTAGCCCTTTCTACAGCAGTGGTTAGCCCATGACCAAAATCAAGGATTGTTGCGTCATTTACAGCCTCGATTTCGTGAGGTGTAAAACCTGCCTGGTGCAAAACCTTCCAAAAGCGATTGCTTCGCCCCGAAAAGTGATGCCCGTCCCAGGCAGATTTTAAACCTGGATTGATGCCACAAAAAATAACAGTGAGATTTTGGGCAATAAGATCAGTTAATATTGGGAGCATTGATGTAAACATTTCGATTCGCGATCAAATGTAAAAATACGGTAGTCTTTACATAAACTGATTATGGATCCGGCCAAGTTTTATTCAAAAGCAGACAAGGCAATAGGCGAGAACAAGATAAATGGTAAGATCTTTTAGACCCAATACTATCTGTCTGACTAACATCTAAAGCAGTAGAGCACAACGATTTTATAAATCCGATTTATCATGTTTTAAAATTCAACATGCGCCCTGATGCCCAAAACATGCACCGGCCCCCGATCTGTGTTATAAGCGGGGTGTAGTATGAACTGGTAATCAGGCGAGAGCCAGAGTTTTTTTTGATAAGCATTGATCTTGTAATAAAGCTCAGCAATCATTTCGGGCGAATAATTAAGCCGGCCATCGCCGATGATAAAGCCGTAGCCTCCAGCCGCCAGATAATCGCGATGATCGTGCGAAAGGCCGTTGCCTACAAAGGCTAAAGCAAGTACATCATCTTTTCGTCCCCAGGAAGTGCCCTTCAGCTCGCCGCCCAAACTGACAGAGCGGTCAATTTCCGTAAAATACCATGTTTGCGTATGGCCATCATTCCAGCTTAACTTGGCAAAAATGCCGAGATCTTTGGTCAGGTATTGCTCGGCATTAATACCAAACCCATATTTATGCCGCCCGTAGCGCTGGGTTGTATCAACCACCGGTGCAGCCGGATCCAATTGCAGGGCTTCGCGATATCTGCCCATTTTTCCGTTATTCAGAAACGTCATAAGGCGAACCGTACCCGGCTGCCCTGACAGCACATAACGCTTTTCAAATTCCAGCGTCTGCGTGTTGGCTTTACCTATCCTGGCATCCCAGGTTGAAGAATTTGCCTGCGTCACACTCATGGTAAAAGCAAAACGCAAGGTCCAGGTGGGTTGGCCCAATTCGGAAACCAACCCCATTACATAACCACGGGTATTAGCGGGGTAGTCCCAGGCCCCGTTATCCATCAGCGACCAGTTCATGAACTGACTGCGCGGATCGTGACTGAAGCTGTTGTCATCAAAAAAATCGGCCATTCCAAACTTACCCACAGTTAAAGATAAATAACGCTTACTGCGCAGGCCGGCAATTTGATTCACATCATCGGCTAGGGTATCTTTTTCCTTTCCCCATTGAAACGTCTGATTCAGATACAGACGGGCAATATAAATGGCAGGTGCTACGCTATTTACCCTGAAAGTTTCACCGTTAGGAAATCCGGCTATGCCTTCTGTTTTGCTCAGCCCCGAACCACCGGATAACTCCGGGTTGAATACCGCTGTAGCGCCCGGCCATAAACGTGCGGCACCATACAGCGTTGAAGTGATGGAACTTTGTGTCTCGCTAATGGGTGAAAGACTATTTTGACCGCTATACAGTGCATTGAAGGATGGTTTGTATTGAGTGATCACCGTTTGCTGGAAGTGCAGGCTGAAGCGTTTTGTAGTTGTGGTATCTGTTGTTTGGGCTATTACAGCCGGAGTCAGCAGCAATAAAAATGCAGCAAGAGTAAATATTCTTTTCATAGTCGTAATTTTTTAAAACAGGTGCTCAGGAGCACCTGCGTATGACAGGCAACTTTTTAGTGTTTAACGATCAGTTTGGCAACCAATACGTTAATGATTATCAAAATCAATACTGCTATAAACCACCATAGCAGTTTGTTAACTTTTTGTTTTCTTTTTATAGCCATTGATCGAAACGTTTAATAAACCAGTTCTTGATCAGCTGAGTCAGCACGCAGTACGCTGTCAGGATGCCTATCAGCCATGGGAAATAGCTCAATGGCAGCGATTCCAGCTTCAGCGCAGGTGCAAGCGGAGAAAATGGTAGCGCAATACCGATCAGCATAATTAACGAAGTAAGTGCAACTACCGGGGCCGCAGCCCAGCTCTGGATGAAGGGCACCTTTCGCGTGCGGATCATGTGAACAATTAGCGTTTGTGATAACAGCCCTTCAATAAACCAACCACTTTGAAATAGCCCCTGATGCGCCAGTGAATTGGCTTTGAACAGAAAAAACATCACCGCAAATGTAGCATAGTCAAAAATGGAGCTGATTGGGCCGATATAGAGCATAAATTTGCTGATACTCCGGGCATCCCATTTTTGCGGCTGCTCTATAAACTCATTATCCATGCTGTCCCAGGGAATAGAGATCTGCGAAATATCATATAACAGGTTCTGAACCAAAAGCTGTATGGGCAGCATTGGCAGGAACGGCAATAACGCACTGGCGCCGAGCATACTG
>NZ_DASVOB010000706.1:0-5013 GCF_036383575.1 Mucilaginibacter sp. | reverse complement strand
CCATTTGTTATTGCCCTGCAGTTGGCCGATTATTCCAGAGCCAGCCAACTGTGGTTTTGTTGTTTTGTCTAACGTACTGATTGCTATCGCTGATATGATGGCTTCCCCTGCTGCGGCATTTGGAAAAGAAATCGTTAGCATCCCACCGGTAACATGCGCGGTAATACTTTTTTTAAGCGCTTTTGCATATCCTGTTTCTTTCCAGATATCAAGATCGTGGATCATGATTTTACTATTCACAGCTACATCAAACAAACGCCAGCCACTGCAATCCATCCCGCTGCCGGTACCGTACCAGGGTTCGGTAAAATATAATTCAATGCGGTAATCCCCATCGGATACCGGGAAATTGAATTTTAATTTATCTAAACCATACCTGAAAGTCCGGAAGAGTTCGCCATCAGCCGTTCCGCTAATTCTGTCAAAAGTGCGCTGCTGGCTGGCGAAGGAGGATGGCATACCGGGGTAATCATCCGTCCATGATGTGGAGCCGGGTTGTTGTTTATTATCCTGATGCTTGTCGGCCATCCAGATATTACCGTAGCTATCGGTGTAATCCGGCCCGCCGCAATTAATACGATACAAATAATTGTACCCTGCTTGTGGTTTCAGGATAGCGGGATTTTCCTTTGACAAATGAGGGGCAGATGGCAGATGATTCAATATAACCTCATCCTTAGTTACCTGCTTACCATTAATATATCCCACTGCGTATAATACATTGTATTTAATATCCGCATCATCCCATTGAAAGTGCGTGCCGATACCTTGTCGTTTTCTGCGGCCTAATGACTCATGGTCGATATCATTAAATAGCTCAACCTCATCGCAATTGGAGTAAACAATGATACTATCCTTTTTACCCGAGGCAAGCCAACGGTTTGGCCAGGTATGCGATACGATGTAAATCATCGGCTCTTTATCCTTTGGCGCATAGTTGGCCCTGTACATGTAAAAAGCATCGGTAGGTTGGCCCCATGGCGTAAACAGCCCTTTGTAATTGACAGGGCCTACCCTATCGAGCTCGCGCTGGCCTTCGCCGCCCTGTGTCCTGCCTGGGTTTTCATGTGAATACAGCAGCCATTGAAAATGCCCGGCAACCTGATCTTTAACAGACTCCGCCAGGCGGACTTTAGTTTCCATGAGTTGGGTCATTCGGTCTTCGCTTAGTGGACCATTTGCATTAAATGAGCCTTCAGTATGTAAGCCGAGGCTTCGCCACGCGCCGTACTCGCCAACTAATATTTGCTTTTTCAAGTCATCGCCATACGTAAGTGGGTTGCCCCCATAAGTGCCTGTCCAGTTTTGAGGCACATCCCAATCGGTGCCTTCTCCGCCATTACAGGTTGTTATTTTGCGTTGCGATGAAGCAGTAGGGTCAAGCTTACGAATGATCGCGCTGCACTCACGGGCAAAATCGGCAGGTAATTTACTTTCATTCTGTAATCCCCATAATATAACCGAGGGACTATTGCGGCGTTCCTTTACCCAATCAACCAGTAAAGCCTTATAATTGGCCCGGAACTCCGGCGAATCGTACCAGATATGCGCCGAGTACTGCGGCCACCATAAAATGCCCAACTTATCCCAGTATTGTTGATAGGCCAGATTATGAGGCTGGTGCGCATCCCTGAAAGCGTTAAAACCAGCCGCTTTTGCCTGCATTCCCCGGGCTTTAATTTCCTGGTCGCTAAAAGCATGGCTTTTGCCCATCAGGTGTTCATACTCGGCAATCCCATTGATAAAAACAGGTTTGCCGTTAAGGTAAAAACGATTGTCGTTGTTATTCCTGCCAACGGGCCAGCTGATCCAACGGATGCCATAAGGTGTTTGAATTTTATCGATCAATTTTCCATCGGCCCAAACCTCCGTTATTACCTGATACAAATAAGGTTGTTCTAACGACCATAAATGCACATTTTTAACATCGGCAAATTGTTGACTTATTACGTTAGTCTCCCCTGCACTTAGTGTTTTATTTGTTTTTGTTTGGGCGATGGTTTTATCACCGGCGTCGACCAAACTATTTGTGACGGTTATAGTAGATGGCCTCCCGCTGTAGTTTTTAACTTCAGTTTCGAGATTAAGGGTAGCCGATTTTTCGCGAACAGTAGTATCATTCCAAATGTGTACACCAAAGGGTTCAACACGAATATCACTTGTAACAATGAGATGAATCGGCCTGAAAATTCCCATCGGCTGCGAACCCTCCGAAAAACCCGGGTCATCAGAGCAGGCCCCACAAACCCAGGGCAAGTCTTTAATGAACGAAGGATGATCTGCTTTGACACATAACAGGTTTTTCTTGCCTGCCCTGATGGCATCTGTTACATCAATAGTAAAAGACGTGCGTCCGCCGGCATGATAGCCCACCTGCTTGCCGTTAAGCCAAACCGTGGCATAGGAACCAACGCCCTCAAACCACAGAAAATAGCGTTTGTCGCTTCGTTTGTTTTCAAGCGGGAATATTTTGCGGTACCACGCGGTGCCATGCCTGTTGCCATGTTTCAGGCGGCGATAACCACCATAAGTATCCCAATTATGAGGTACGTTTACCGTTTGCCATTTAGCATCGTTAAAGGCAGTTTGTTCAAAGCCAGTATTAGTCTTGGGGTTGTTATCATCAGCAATACTTTTCCAATTGGTATTTAATGAGATTTCATTACGCTGTGCAAAAAGGCAACTATTAGAAAAAAGGAGCAAAAGCAGCAGGGAGGTGATCAGTTTAAAAAAAGGGGAACACGCCCCTCCACCCCTCTCAAGAGGGGAATCGCACAACCACAAAACACATTGTTCTTTCCCTGCGATTTCGCTGCGATATGTTTGCGTTTCGCCCATCTTTTACAATTGTTTCAGATCGGCATCAAAGCGGTAGCTTTTACCTTTTTGAGTTTCGAGATTGATCGTTTTTCCGGCGTAATTTAAGCGACAGGTTTTTCCCAATTTGGAAAGCACTTGTAAACTTATTAACCGGCCATTTTGCCATTCAAAATCCAACACAAAACCGCCTCTTGCACAAATACCTTTAATATTTCCCTGCGGCAACGCAGTTGGTAAGGCGGGCAGCAGCTCAATGGCATCGCCCTGGCTTTGTAAAAGCATTTCGGCTAAACCGGCTGCACCACCAAAGTTGCCATCGATTTGGAATGGCGGATGCGCATCGAACAGGTTATGGTAAACGCCGCCCTTCTCCTTGCCCGAACTTACATCGGCAGGCGACAGTAGCTTGGTTAACATGAGATAAGCATGATCTCCCTGGTGCATCCGCGCCCAGATATTTACCTTCCAGGCAATGCTCCAGCCGGTACCTTCATCGCCCCTGTATTTCATGGATTGTTCGGCAGCCTTCATTAGCTCCGGTGTTTTAAAGGTGATATCCGTACCGGGATAAACGCCCCACATGTGCGAAACATGGCGGTGGGTATCGGTGGTATCGTCCTTGTCTTCCAGCCACTCCTGCAATTGGCCAGATCTGCCTACTTTATTCGGTGCTATCTGGCTGTATTTGAGTTTGAGCGTATCGGCAAATACCTTATCAATATTTAATACTTTGGCTGCTTCAATACAGTTTTTAAACAGATCGCGGATGATCTGGTGATCCATCGTTGGCCCGGCAACCAAACCGCCATGCTCGGGCGAATTGGATGGTGTGCTGATGAGGTAGCCGGTTTTAGGATCTTTCACCAAAAAATGCGCAAAAAACTCGGCTGCACCCTTCATTTCGGGGTATGCCCGCTTTTGCAGAAAATCCTTATCGCCGGTATACAAATAATGCTCCCACAACTGGTGGCAAAGCCAGGCTGCCCCGCTTACCCAAATGCCGTGATTGGAAGCATTAACCGGTGCAGTCCCGCGCCACAGGTCGGTGTTATGGTGCAATACCCAACCCGGGGCACCGTAATGCTCAACAGCGGTTTCATGCCCGGTTTTGGCGAGATCATCGACTATGCTAAAAAACGGCTCGCTGCAAGCTGATAAGTTAAGCAGCTCGGCAGGCCAGTAATTCATTTCGAGGTTAATATTGGTGGTGAACTTGCTGCCCCATGGCGGCGTAAGCAGGTTATTCCACAAACCCTGCAAATTCGCCGGACCATTACCCGGTCTTGACGAGGAGATCAGCAAATACCTGCCGTATTGCGTATACAAACTGATAAAGGAAGGATCAGCTGACCGGGCAAATTTCAAGATCCGCTCATCTGTTGGCAGATCAGCGTTTTCACCCTTGCCTAAATCGATAGAAAACGTATTGAAATACTTTTGATAATCTTTGACATGGGCAGCTTTTACAACTGCATAACTCTTATGTGCAATAGCTGCAATTTGAGCTTTGCAGATGGCCTCCGGGTTGCCTGATACATCATGATAATTTTTAAAATTGGTAGCGGCTGTGAGATAAAACGTCGCTTCATTAGCTCCCGTAACCGAAATATTTTTCTGACTTACTACAACCTTGCCCCCTATGGCCTGTACGTTCAAATAGCTTACACCACGCAAAACACCATCTTTTACTTTTAAAGATAGCGCAAGTGTATGATCATCGACTTTACGGGTGACATAGTTTTTTTGCAGGCTCCCAAGCAAGGCCTTCAACGTAATTTTGCCCAGCTTATCAGCGGTAAGGTGTACTGCCATTACCTGATCGGGGGCGCTGCTGAAATATTCGCGGGTGTAGGTAACACCATCGGCTTTGTAGCTTACATGAGCCGTGGCATTAGTAAGATCGAGATCACGCTTGTAATCCGTTATTTCCTGCTTTGGAAATTGCAGGTACAGATCGGCAAAAGGCTGGTAATCGGCATTGTAACGGGGATATACAGGCGGGTTATCATCCTGTATAAAATATTTCCATTTACCGGCAAGGCTAACTGTATTTTTCTCTTCTCTTTCAGGATAAACTGATAAAGTTTTGGCGTTGCTGGTGAACCCGCCTTTATCATAAAAATTAACTACCAGAACCGATAGCTGATTACTGCCAAAATGCAAGTCGCCTGCAGGAATAGTGTATTTGCGGTA
>NZ_DASVOB010000705.1:0-10089 GCF_036383575.1 Mucilaginibacter sp. | reverse complement strand
GGTTTATATGGTTTTTTGATAGGTAGTTTTGAAGGCCTTGCGGTATTGGTGCTTACGGCATGTATCGTTTTTTTGTGCAGGCGCAATGTGGTGCATTTGAAAAGGTTTACCGGTACAGAAATGACCCAATGGCCAAAATCGGATGCTAACTATATCCTCATTACCGAGATATTGCTCATGACCGCTTTCCTGACTATGAACGCGGCCGATTATAAATTACAACTACTGCATTTCGGCCACTATGTTACTGCCGGGAGTTTTCCCGTGAGTTCATTGCTGGCACCCTTGCTGCCTGATAGCGCTTCGGCATTGGTGATTACCGAACGGGTTTGCTGGTGGTTCCATATTATCGGCATCTTGTGTTTTTTAAATTACCTGCCATATTCAAAGCATTTTCATATTCTGCTGGCGTTCCCGAATACATACTATTCAAACTTGAACCCTAAGGGTAAATTCACCAATATGGCATCGGTTACCAACGAGGTGAAAGCCATGCTCGATCCTTCTTTCGTGCCTGAAAATACCGGCGAGCCTGGTCGTTTCGGCGCAAAGGATGTGACTGATCTTACCTGGAAAAACCTGATGGAGGCATATACCTGTACCGAGTGCGGCAGGTGTACCTCGGTTTGCCCGGCCAATATTACGGGAAAGCTGCTCTCGCCCCGTAAGATCATGATGGATACTCGCGACCGGATCACTGAGATCGGTAATAACATCGATAAGCATGGTAAAGACCATCAGGACGATAAATCGTTGCTTGATAATTACATCACCCGCGAAGAACTTTGGGCTTGCACCAGTTGTAACGCCTGTGTTGACGCTTGCCCGGTAAATATCAACCCGCTGGAGATCATAACTGAAATGCGCCGTTATATTGTGATGGAAGAATCGCAGGCCCCGGCCAGCTTAAATAATATGTTTAGCAATGTCGAGAATAATGGCGCCCCCTGGAAATACAGCCAGGCCGACAGGTTTAACTGGGCAGAGGAGTAGTTTGCAGTAGGCAGTTTTAAGTTGGCAGTTTGCTTGTAATGATTCAAATGTTAAATCCGAAATGGAAAATCCGAAATCCGAAATAAAAATACCAACCATGGCCGAAATGGCTGCACAAGGGAAAGAACCTGAGATATTGTTTTGGGTTGGATGTGCCGGCAGCTTTGATGAACGGGCCCGCAAAATTACGCGCGATATCTGTAAGATCTTGCAGCATGTGGGTATTAGCTATGCAGTTTTAGGTACTGAAGAAAACTGCACCGGCGACCCTGCCAAGCGGGCGGGAAATGAGTTCCTGTTCCAGATGCAGGCCATGATGAATATTCAGGTGTTGGATGGTTATAACATAAAAAAAATAGTTACCGGCTGTCCGCACTGTTTCAATACTATAAAAAACGAATACCCCGGGTTAGGCGGCAATTATGAGGTGATCCATCATACACAGCTAATTCAGGGGTTGATAAACGATGGCAAGCTAAAGGCCGAGGGTGGAGAAAGCTTTAAAGGTAAAAGGATCACCTATCATGACCCCTGTTATTTAGGCCGTGGAAATGATGTTTACGAAGCCCCGCGTGCGGCATTGGAAATATTGGATACCGAACTGGTAGAGATGAAACGCTGCAAATCAAACGGTTTGTGCTGCGGCGCAGGTGGTGCGCAAATGTTTAAAGAACCGGAACCGGGCAAAAGGGACATCAATATTGAGCGGATCGCTGATGTTATGGAGACCAAAGCACAAGTAGTAGCTGCCGCCTGCCCGTTTTGTATGACCATGCTTACCGACGGGGTCAAAAATCAGGATAAGGAACAGGAGATCCGGGTGCTTGATATTGCCGAGATCACTGCAAGGGCGAATGGTTTATAAACCTTTCATCCTGAAATAATTCAGCGCGATCTTCAGGCTATCAAATCTCAGGGTACTCATATTATGTACCGGTAAACCAAGTGAAGTTGCCATCGAGTCAATGTTGCCTTCGGGATCTTCGTAGGTTTGCACAATGATATCATCAGTTTGGGTATTGAATTTGAGTGTGCCAGCTGCATCGCTGCCCAGGTAATCAACATTGGTTAAACGGTGGATGTTAAAAGAAAAATATTCCTGCTTGCCCTGTTGATAAGTTTTCCTTAAACGTAAAAAGTAATCGCCGGTAAGGGCTATCTCCCACTTTTTCAGGTTGATATCGGGCGTGGGATTGAAGGAGTTACTGAGACATTTATTGCTCCAGTTTAGCCATTCCTGTTCGCTCATTTCGGTTTTAAAGCCATAATTTAGCGCAATAAGGGCAAAAATTGATGTAATGAGCGCTGTTTTCCCGATTGCCGGAATAATTGATGTTTTCATGACAACAAAATGTAACCCGAAGTTAATAAATTGATATTTTTGTAAATGAAATTTTCTCCACAGTCAAGAGTTTGGATCTACCAGTCGGACAGGAAATTGACCGATCAGGAAGTACAGCAGATACAGCCCGAGCTGGACAGGTTTACCACCAACTGGACCGCCCACAACAACCAGTTAAAAGCGAAGGGCGAGATCAGGTACAACCGCTTCTTTATATTGATAGTTGATGAAAGCCAGGCAGGTGCCAGCGGATGCTCTATCGATAAATCGGTTCATTTTATGCAGCAGGTGCAACAACATTTGGGTATCAACCTTTTCGACAGATTTAACTTGGCTTACCGCGAGGGAGAAGAGGTGCTTTCATTACCGCGTCATGGCTTTGAGGCTAAACTAAAAGACGGAAGCATCAATAAACAAACCATAGTTTACAATAACCTGGTACAAAATTTAACCGAGCTCGAAACTAAATGGGAAGTGCCGTTTAAGGATAGCTGGCATATTCAATTGTTCCGTGATATTGTAACGGCATAGTAAGTAATCACTGATTTTTTCGAATTAAAGCGAGTTACACGAATTTTTCTTTTTGAATAAAGATTCGTGTAATCCGCTTTAATTCGAAAAAGGACTGCAAGTCATTCGTGTTAAAATATTTACTTTTTCTTAGCCGGGGTGATGATCGGTTTTACAGCGTCTTTTTTACCCGATTGATAATCGGAGGGGGCTTTGCTGCTACCTTCGGCGGCGGGTTTCTTTTTTTCTTTGGTAGATTGTTTGTTCTTGCTCATGATTTTTATTTTAATGTTTGATTTCTTACCGGATTATTGATATTTGTATCCGTTAATAGTGATAGCGGCAGGACGAAATGAAACGGACGGTATATACTGCCCGATGGTGAGGAGGGAAACGGACCGCTTTAATTTTAAAACGTATATCTTTACACGTATTATTAATGCGTTTGAATTAAAGGTATGGGTTTTAAAGCACATAACCCGTAAAGAAACAGCGATTTATATTATATAAAATTTAATGTAGCGCTGCAAGCATAAATGCTTAGCTTTGCGATAAATTTTTGATACAAACTATTTATACCATACTTTATAAAATAAGCTAAAAATGAAAGGCTTCATCTCAACAAAAACTTACGGATTTTTAAACTACGTTGTAGCCCTGTTAATGATTTCATCATTATGGACTTTTGATACACTTCATGTTGGCGGCGCGGCTTTGTTCCTGCCGTTAATAATTGGCTGGTTACAACTGATCATGGCTATCTTCGCTAAAAACGAAATGGGCTTTATCAAACAGTTTCCGATGGTTATGCACAATGTAGGTGATGTAATTATGGGTTCATTTTTATTCTGCTCGCCATGGGTTTATGCTTTTTCACCTAAATTGGTTGCTCCTCAATTGATTTTTGGCGCATACCTTTTAATTGTAGGCTGCTTTACCAAAGGCTCTCCGTTTATTAACCCACAGGTTGAAGAAGATCATGGTGTAAGCTACAACGCTTAATCCTTTTTCTGAAAAAGATATAAAACAAAACAGGCGCTCAATGAGCGCCTGTTTTGTTTTATATCCCAAGCTCTTTGGCCTGTTGCTCTTCGCGCTGGTTCCGCATGATCTTGGTGAAGCCGCGATGGTTGTGCTCCTCATCAAACAATGGGAAAAATAACCCGCTTCCCCAAAATCGCGATCCGTCCTTACGTACGTGGTAGCGTTCGTCGATGGCCCTTCCCATACTTAATGCCTTTTTTAATTCAATCTCGGGCTTGCCTGCGGCAATATCCTCAATTGTGAAAAATATACGGGCGTTGAGGCCTAAGACTTCCTGTTCGGTATAGCCGAGAACTTTTTGCGCGCCGCTGTTCCAGCTATTAATGTTGCCGTTTTTATCAGTAGTGATCACTGCATAATCTTCCAGGCTGTCCAGCACCTGTCTGAAAAACTCTTCGCTCATCCTGAAGTAGGTATCATCAAAAATATCTTTCTCGGTTACAGAGTCATCAAACGATTGGTATTCAATAAAAATGCTGGTTTTGTCAACGCCGCATACCAGCTGCATCGGTTCGCGGGTAATGCGATAAAACGTTTCGTAGCCCGAAGGCAGATGGTTAAGCTCGGGCTTAGCTTTAACCGGCACAAGGGTGATGTCGACAATTTCTTCGGTCTGCTGGTTTACGGTTACTTTTACCAGGACATATTCATAGCCCTTTTCAATCAGGTCGCCGAGCAGCTGGGAGGTTAACGGAGTTCGCATTTGTGATAGATTAATCCTTTGAAAAGCCTTAATCACAAAAATGACACCAGTTGTTAATGCACAGTTGGTAGTGATGGTCAATTACAGCTAAAACACTTCGTTAAGTCCTAAAAAGAAACCGCTTGAACCGTATGCGCCCCTGGCATAATCTATACAGAGATTTGAGCGGGTGTATTTATTAAACAACAGCCTCAGGCCTGCGCCGCCGCCTGGTTCCCAGTACCTGAACAGTTTTATGCGTTGCTGGTTGTTGGCCGTTTCTGCATTAATAAATGCAACGCCGCTAAGCAACTTATTGTCTGTTAACGGAAACCGGTATTCGGCCTCGTTATATACAAACGACATGCCTTTAAAGCGCCCTATTATAAACGCACGCCCTATGCGTCCGTAGGCATCGCTGCCTGTACCGGGCAGTTCGAGATAGGGGAGTGCGCCGCTAAGCAGATAGTTTGACCAGTGCCAAACGGCAAATACATGTTCGGGATTGGTTGACGATAAACTCCAGTATTTTCTGAATTCCACCTTTACCTGCATGGCGTTGCGGTTGCTGCCCAGCCAGGTTTGGTTGCCCCGCAAAACTATATCGGCATAAATACCTCTGAACGGGCGGTTGGGCTGATCGCGGTTATTGAATTGGAAATTGAAAAGCAGGCCATTGGCCTGGTATGAGTTAACAGGAAACCCATTGCGGATACTATAACGGTAGTTATGTGTTTGGGTTATGGGGATGTCTTTCCGGTCATCGTCAATATGGCTGTAATAATTGAAGCTAAGACCGGCACCCACATATATATGATGTGCCAGTTTGCGGTAAATGCGCTCGTTGGCTTTGATATAAACATAACGGATAGGGAAGGCGTCGGGATTATTTTCAAAATGGGTGTTGTTCATGAAAAAGCTGCCCTCGCCAAAGCTGCGCCTGCCTGTACCGAGGCCATTATCCATAGCAACGGTTTTACCTATTTGTACGGTACCCTGCAGGTTCCACTTGTTCCCGGCCGAGAAAGCGTTTTGTTTAAATTCAAAAGTGGAGAGTCCGCCTGTCGACAGGTAAAAGCCTGCATTGACTACCGATAGGGTTGTATTTGAGGGATCACCAAAGTATTTTCCTCCTGATGAGATCACCCCTGCCGCGAAGCCTACACTTGGATTGTATGCCGCCGATGGTAATATCGACCAGTAAGTATGGTTTTGTGCCTGAGTAGTTGTTGTGGCTGGTTTACTGCTTTTACCACTGAATATAGAAGCTAAGATACCACTGGCATCTACCTGTGATTGTAAAGAATCAACCGGATCTGCCAGGGTTTGTGCAAATAATTTGCTGGTACTTATAAGTACAAACAAGGTTAAGGTTAGCCGGTAAACAGCGGGAGCCAATAGTTAGGGGTTTATTAGTGTTCCCGCTAAGATATTTATATCATTTGAATGTAAAAAACTTATTACAAAATAAAAGATAGTCGAAAACTACTCGTGTTAGGGATAGAAGTGGATACCAGCCAAGAGCGTAATGAACCATGATTTTTAGGATTTAAGGATTGTAAGGATGCTGCTGTCTGAACCCGAATTAAATGAATTAATGTTTTTTTTCGAATTTCTAAAATTTTGACTATTCCGAAAATTCAACAAATTCGGGTTCAGACAGCAGCATCCTGGCAATCCCTGAATCCTCCCAAATCCCGGTTCAGACCAAACAATCCTGCCATCCTTCAATCAAGAAAATCATGGTTCAGATATTTCCTTAAAATCTATTTGCTAATAAGATAATTAACCCTATCTTTGCAGTCCCGAAAATACGGGGTATAATAAACGTTTAAACAATTTAATTTAAAGCAAGTGAATACGTTAAGTTACAAAACTGTCTCAGCCAACAAAAAAACCGTTAACAAACAATGGGTTGTTGTTGACGCGGAAGGCGAGATTTTGGGGCGCTTGTCCACTAAGATCGCAATGATCATCCGTGGTAAAACCAAGCCTGATTTTACCCCAAACGTAGACTGTGGTGATAATGTGATCGTTATCAACGCAGACAAGGTAAAACTGACCGGAAACAAACTAAGCGACAAGGTTTATGTTCGTTACACTGGATATCCAGGTGGTCAGCGTTTTATTTCTCCTAAGGAGTTATTGGCGAAACATCCAACACGCATCATCGAGAAAGCGGTACGTGGTATGTTACCTAAAAATCGTTTGGGCAAAGCATTATTCGGCAATTTGCATGTATATGCAGGTGCTGAGCATCCTCATGCTGCGCAAAACCCAACAGCCATTTAATTTTTAATTTTTAAGGAGAAAAAAAATGCCAACAACTAACACTTCAGGCAGAAGAAAAACAGCCGTTGCCCGCATCTACCTTACAGAAGGAAATGGTGCGATCATCGTTAACGGTAAAGATTACAAAGAGTATTTCCCTACTTTGCCATTGCAATACATCGTTACTCAGAGCACTGAGGTTTCTGGTAGCACCGGAAAATTTGATGTTAAAGCAAACGTTGCAGGTGGTGGTGTAAAAGGACAGGCAGAAGCCGTTCGTTTAGCTATCGCTAAAGCTATTGTTGAACTTGATGCTGAAAAGAAACCAGCATTACGTGCTAAAGGCTTAATGACCCGCGATGACCGTATGGTTGAGCGTAAGAAACCAGGTCGCAGGAAAGCACGTAAGAGATTCCAATTCAGTAAACGTTAATCACAGGAGGACAACAAAATGGCAAGAACAACTTATCAGGATTTACTGGACGCTGGTGTACACTTTGGTCACCTTACCCGCAAATGGGATCCGAAAATGTCACAGTACATTTTCATGGAGCGTAACGGTATCCACATTATCGATTTAAATAAAACCTTAACTAAGGTTGAAGAAGCTGCTGCAGCTATAAAACAAATTGTAAAATCAGGCCGTAAGGTATTATTCGTAGCTACAAAGAAACAAGCGAAAGATATCGTTGCCGATTATGCAAAAAGCGTAAACATGCCATACATCACCGAGCGTTGGTTAGGTGGTATGTTAACCAACTTTGCTACTGTACGTAAGTCGATCAAAAAGATGTCAAACATCGATAAATTGACTAAAGACGGTACTTACAGCAACCTTTCTAAAAAAGAGCGTCTGATGATTCAGCGTGAGCGTATCAAATTGGAAACCCTTTTAGGTGGTATCTCTGATCTGAACCGTTTACCGGCTGCATTATTCCTGATCGACGTTAAGAAAGAGCACATCGCGGTTTCAGAAGCATTGAAGTTGAACATCCCTACATTTGCTATGGTTGATACCAACTCTGATCCTTCAAACATCGACTTCCCGATCCCTGCGAATGACGACGCTACAAAATCAATTTCATTGATCACCAGCATCATCATCAAAGCTATCGAAGAAGGTTTAGATGAGCGCAAACGCGAGAAAGAAGACGAAGCAGAAAAAGAAGCAGTAGCTGCAAAAACCAAAGCTGATGCTCCTGAAGTTAACGAAGGCGGTAAAAGAACCCGTAAAGTTGCTGAAGTAGCTGCTGAAGGCGAAGCTGAAACTCCAGCTGCTGAAACAGAAGAATAATCTTCCTTGTTAATCCCCCGGGGATACACAAAAAATTATATTAATTCTCTCACCTCAACAAGGGGTGGGAGATTTTTAATATTAAAAATAGTTGCGGGTTACAGTAGCATAACACCATAACGGTAACTTGTAACCCGATAAAAAAAATCTTAAAACTCAAAAAAACATGTCTACAGTACAAATTTCTGCAGCCGACGTAAACAAACTGCGCCAGCAAACCGGTGCCGGTATGATGGATTGCAAAAAAGCATTAACCGAAACTAACGGTGATTTTGAAGCAGCTATCGATTTTTTAAGAAAAAAAGGTGCTAAAGTTGCAGCAAGCCGTCAGGACAGGGAATCAAACGAAGGTGTTGTTATTGCACGTACTTCGGCTGATTTTAAAACCGGTGTTATCATCGAGCTTAACTGCGAAACTGACTTCGTAGCTAAAAATGCTGAGTTCGTTGCTTTTGCAGGTGAAATTGCTGATAAAGCAGTTGAAGCAAAACCAGCTTCAATTGAAGAGCTTTACGCCCTTGAACTTGGTGGTGTTAAAATTGGTGATGCTATCATCGAAAAAACCGGTAAAATCGGTGAAAAAATCGGTGTATCTAAATATGAAGTAGTTAGCGGCGAAAAAGTTGTTGCTTATATCCACGGTAACTATCGTTTAGGTGTATTGGTTGCTTTAAGCGCTGACGGTGCAGGTGCCGAAGATGCTGGTAAAGACGTAGCAATGCAAATTGCTGCTATGAACCCTATCGCTTTGGATAAAGACGGTGTTGATGCTTCAGTAATTGAGCGTGAGCTTGAAATTGCTAAAGAGCAGATCCGTGCAGAAGGTAAACCAGAAGCAATGGTTGAAAAAATTGCTGCGGGTAAACTGAATAAATTCTACAAAGACTCAACCCTGTTAAACCAGGAGTTTGTGAAAGATTCATCTAAGAGCATTTCACAATTCCTTGACTCGGTTGAAAAAGGCCTTACAGTAACCGCCTTTAAGCGGGTAGCTTTAGGAGCTTAATCATATTATCCCCCGATGAAAATCGGGGGATTTTTTTTGCCCTGTTGTTTCGCCCTCAAAATCATGTCATTGTGAGGAGGGATGACGAAGCAATCGCACACTATACAGGGCGGTCATGCACAGTGCGCGATTGCCACGCTACGCTCGCAATGACATAATGGTTAAATACGTAATTATTAAATCATGTCTATCCTCGCCCTTCACAACCTTAAACTCATTTCTTCCGGCACCATTGCCGAAGGAAAAGCCGTTTTAATCTCAAACGGTACCATCACTGATATTATTGACGAAGCTGCCATCCCAACGGATGCTGTAAAGAAAAACCTGAACGGCGCATACCTTGCACCCGGGTTCATCGATTTACAGATCTACGGCAGCGGCGGTCAGCTTTTTGCCGGCACGCCTACTGTTGAAGCGCTTGAACAACTGGAAAATGACCTGCTAAACCAGGGAACTATAGGCGTGTTTGCCACTATTGGTACCAATACCAATGATATTGTTGAAACCGGTATTGACGCCGCTAAGGCCTATCGAGAAAAAAGTAAAGGTGCTTTCTGGGGATTGCATCTGGAAGGCCCATATTTAAACCCTGCCAAGAAAGGTGCCCACCCCGAAAAATTTATCAAAAAGGCTGCCCTTGCTGAAGTTAAAGGCTGGCTTGAAAAAGCTGACGGTGTTATTAAGATGATCACTATGGCACCTGAGCTTCAGGATCAGGAAGTGATTGATTATTTATATGAGCAGGGTGTTATCATATCATCAGGCCATAGCAACGCTACCTATGCAGAAGGTAAATCATTTTTGAAGAAACCAGTGCAGGCAGTTACGCACCTGTTTAACGCCATGCCGTCCATGCATCACCGTGAGCCTGGTTATATTCCCGCTATTTTTGAGGAAAGGCCATACACCAGTATTGTGGCCGATGGCATTCACGTTGATTTTGCCAT